>JAGDBK010000113.1 GCA_017959065.1 Clostridia bacterium
AAACAAGTTTATAGCGACAAATGCATATTTATGTTTACTCTGATAAACATGTCTTTTTATTAAGGAAGACCAGTCTCCTTCTATGGTTATTCTGCACACTGTGCGGTTATCAGATCATCAGATATATCGAAATAGAAGAAGCAATTCTCCGGTATTATTTGATCGAGCATCATATAAAACAACAGCTTCGGAAGCCTTTTGCCGCCTTCTTTATGGAAGGCGGTTTTTATCCGCTGCCGCCGCTTATTTTGACACTACGTTTTATCAAATGTTATCTCTGTTTCTCCCGTCTTCTGTTCCTAAGGCAGATGTACACATATACCGCGGTGGCTATGCCGGCTATCACGGCGGCGTAAGCTACTCCGGCCATGGGCAGTTTATACGTGTATTTCCAATCACCCGGACGGAAAAACCACAGTTCGTAGCTGTAGTTTATGATGCCGTACAGCAGGTACAGTCCAAGAGGTATCTTCCAATCCAGGGCTGCTATCATGCTGCCCGCTTCTATCATAAGCAGGATCACGGAATACTTCGTATGATCGCTGTCGTACGGCATCATTGCCTTTATCCTCAGAACAGCGGAAGCAATTATCACTGCTGCCACCGCTATGCGGAGCAGGAGTTTCCTTCCGGAAGACGCTGCTCCTTTTTCCTCTCCGGTCTTACCGAACTGCTTGATCATCGCGCTGATGCCCATCACGCCTATGACCGCAGCCAGGAACATCATCGGGACCGAATTGTCGTACACGTTATGGTAGAACCATACATTGAACCTGTTCTTGACCAGCATAGTGAAGCCGGTCATGACGCTTACCAGGACTTCGAACCCTATGCTGGGCGAATCCGGGCGGAGCCGACCGGATCCGTCGTACTTTATGAACATCTGATACGCTGCAAAGAAAAGGAATGCCTGGATGAAATAGATGATCCATCCCGGATTTCTGTTCGTCGTGAAAAAAGCGATAAGGAAGATCGCCGCGGCGATCCAGTGTAGATCACTGAATACCCTGTCGTCCGTCACCTTCGGGCGCTGTAACCTCTTCCTCTCCTCCAGAAGGTCCTTCTCCGTCTGCTCCACATAAGTATCGTCGAAAGTTATCCTGTCCCTCTCCTTAGCATATCTGTCGAACGACATGTCTATGCCGTTTTTGTTGAGAATGTAGTTGGCGAGAGTGGCGTAAGCGGAAGGTTCTTTGTCCACCGACAGCTCTTCTACTCCGGCCTCAAGGAATATAGTCTCGTTGCTGTAGACCTTATACTCGGTCTTTCTGCTCATCACCCTGCCGCCGGGATAGAGACATATATAGGTATGTCTGTCGTACTCGATCAGATCATTCCCCGCGTTGCTGATGCTTTCTTCAGCATCCCTGAGCTCCCAGTATCTGACTGCGGGCATACGCTCTTTCGTTCTGACCTTTTTCCTGAAGATCCCGAACGGCCCGCGCTTCTCATGATCAGTATGGATGTATTCTTCTGAAACATAAGAATCGGGCTTAACGCCTTTTGCGTACAGAAGATATGCCGTATACTCCAGGAATTCACGGGCAAGTTCCGCGGTGCAGTTCTCCTTTGGGGCAAACTTCCGCACCTCTGCCCCGGAAGGTCTCTCGTGTTCCCTTTCCTCTCTCTTTAGTTGTGACGCTGTCTCCGCCTTTTTTGCGAGATACTCGTCAGTCTGTCTTTCTATATCATCCCATGCATTTCTTTCCGACGGGATCCGGTCCGTTGCGGATCCTGATCCGGAAGAGGTACCGGTCTCACCGCTGTCTCCTCCCTGAAAGACATCCCACATGGACGATCCTTCGGGTTGGGTCTCCGGTCCCTTGTTACCGTCAGAAAACAGTCCTCCGCGCCATGTCTCCGGACCGCTCTCGCCGTATCCGGCATCCTTATTCCCGGAGCCGCTGTTTGTCTGGACAGTGCTGTGGAACAGGCCGTTGGCATCCCTGTAGTTGTATCCTTTGAGCTCGCCGCCGCTGCCTGTGACCTTTGTCATGCCGGTAGAAGGATCCAGAAAACTTCTGTCGCCTGTATCCCTCATGTTTTTGTCCAGGACTCTCGTAAGCCCATCGGCATCCTTATATGTGTAGCCGAGGACGTTTCCTCCCGAATCGTAGTATTTCGTCATACCGTTGGATTCTGCTGTTTTATAGACTTTATCCGCCATGACTTTTACTCCTTGCGGTTTTGTTTTTTTACTTCTTCATAAGGAAGAACAGTCTCCTGGTCTCCTCCGTCTCTCCCGGCCAAGCGAAGTGATCCAGTTTCTCCACCGTGAAGTACGGAGAAAAGATCTCTGTCCATTCCTCATCGGAATGCGAGACGAGCCTGAGCACGCCGTTCATATAAACGCAGTTTCCGTCGACAAGCTCTATTACCCTCTCCGCGGCTTTCTCAGGTGACATGTAGTAGTTGAGACCTATGATAACGCTTGCGTCTTCCGTGACAACTCTCGCCGCTTCCCTGATGATCTCTTCCGCGGTGACGGAAGGCACCACGTCAAGCACGTTGGAACAGATGAATCCGTCGTATGTACCGTCCGGAACAGTCGAGAGCCACTCCGGAGAAACAAAGCTCACATGCATGACATCTTTCAGTGAGTAGAGGTCTGAGAAGGCTTCGGCTGCTCTGGTACCGGTCTCGGACACGTCCACTGCGGTCACGTCCGGGCATCCGCTCTTCGCGGCGACTATGCCTGCCCATCCCATCCCGCATCCGTAGTCCAGGACCTTCTTCCTGCTGCCCAGCGTCTCGGCCGCACGGAACAGCTTTTCAGAAGGGACGAGCTCCTTCCAGCTGTCCGGATCCTTCCGGCACTGTTCCATCTCCTCTTCCGAAATGACGTACGCGCTGTTCCAGAATTCTATAAGCGTCCGGTTGTCATCTCTTGTTTTGTCGTCCATCACAGATCCTTTCTTAATTCCTTTTTTCCTTTACTGTTCCCTTGTCTGGTATTTCCGTTCAGGGCTTCGCTTGACACTGGGATCACGAACGGATCCTGAGATCCAAGGGACTGCCTAAGACCTAAATCATGAGAAGTGCCTTGACTGGTCAGGGCACTTCTTCTGTTACTCTTTCATCATCATAAGATCTATATGTTTCTTAAGTATACTAATTAGCTTAATAATTTCAGTAATGATCCTGAAAATATGCAGCTGCCATTCGTCAGAATGAAATATGTACTATTTCTTCTTACGATCAATGATCTTATATACCAGGCTTGCCGCAACAGGGATGATCGATAAAGCAAGAAACAACAGAGACAGCCTGTTGTTATAGCGATTCCCGTACAGGAATGAATTGAGCCTTGGCCTGAGAAAGACAGCAGCGCCCAGTCCGATCATCGTCACGATCTCAAATCCAGCCGAGATGCTCCTGGGATGAAAATTAAAAGCTGAAGCAAAAGCCATACTGTCCATCATTTTTATTGCCACAAAGATCAATAAGCCAATGATGACATACAGCAGTACAGCCGGTGTGATGCCGTTACAGAATAAAGCGACGGCAAACAGGATAAGGGCTGCCCACTGGAACAGATTCAGATGAGAGAATCTGACAACCCGACCCTCAGTCGTATGATTATCCCAATAACCAGGCCGGAAGGTCTCTTCTGTACCAGGCGTTTTGATATGAACGTCAGAAAAGAATCCCCCGGCGCCCTGAGACTCTGCAGGCGTATAATCAGTGATGCCTTCAACATAGGATATGCTGCGTCCTGTTTCTATATGGTTTTTATCATAAAAATAAGATTCCCGACCGTAGGTCTGTTTGATTGCCTTCAAAACACCGTAACTGTCATATACCCTGGTTTCGTTCGGGGTACAGATCTCTGCGTAATCTCCGGTAGGAATTCCATTCTCATCGTAAAAAATGATCCTGCCGTTCGAACCGGGGCCGCTGTAACCCAGCGTATTATAGTTATCATCGAAATATCTTGTTTTTCCGTCATTTTGCACTTCAGAATGAATGGTTTTCGCTTCCATCAGACACCTCTAGATCTCTGTATTGATACTTGTTTTATTATACAGGAATAACAATTGTATATTGCCATCCTGAACAAGCAGGATTTGATGCTGATATTATTCTAGCATTTAGTGACCGGAGGAGACACTGATTATTTCCCCGCTTCGGTTGGATAATTCTTTTGGATCTCTATTTCTCAACAAGCGGAAAACCCTGCTCCGGGCAAGAACATCTGCGCAATACATACGTTTGTGTGCATGTTCACTGCGGTGCTGCTCTACCTCTTCTCCTTGTATTCAAAGCCTTCAATCCGTTACTATGTAATCAGAATATAAACAAGCATCAGCCGATGCTTATCAGAGGGCATTGCCCGTAGGATCATTTCAATGGCATTGACTGCAGCAAAGACAAACGCAGGTCTTGTATCCAGCGTGGAGATACCCGGAAAAGACATGACCGTATTCAGTGGAGTTCTCTTCGCGGCGCCGTCCTCAGAAGAGCCG
>JAGDBK010000001.1 GCA_017959065.1 Clostridia bacterium
CATCGGTCACTCTTTCGGGTTCGAACCACACGAAGACTTTCATGCCGGCGTCGCGGCAGGCATCGGTCATCTCCCTGAAGGTTCCTTCCGGCCACTTCGCCCGGTCGATCTCCCATGTGCCCACATTGTTCCACCATTCATGGTCCACGCTGTCGCCATTGGGGGCGATGAACCAACCGGTGTCTATCCATCTGAATTCGGCGGCAAGTCCCTCTGACTTGGCTTTCTCCAGAGTGGGATGCCATGATCTGTGATTCTCGCCCGTGCTTCCCGTAAGTCCGGGTCTGTGATCCGGGGAATCACTTACGAACGACAGGGTGGAGAAAGGAACTATCGGATCGCCTGCCGCATTTGCCTTAGGCATATTGTATTTCATATACCATTCGCGCCAGAGGTTGGTGGCGTCGGAATAATCTCTTCCCCTGTACGGAAGCATCACTATCAGTCCGGTTCGTATCTTTTCTCCCGGAAGGAGCACGGTGTCTGTCCTGATCGATGTCTTGGCCTTGACGCTGACTTTTCCGGACGGCGCGTCATCCGAGAAAAGCGCATTCCAGGTCCCTCCCCATCCAAGGGCGATCATCGTTCCCCCGTCGCCGTGCATGAGGTCGAAATATGGGAAAACGACATGGGTCGCGCGGCCTTCTTCGGTCTGAAAAAACTGGTCGGACTTTGTCAGATCGTGCTCGTAAGCCGCATAGAAATTATCATGATCCCCAAGTATCCCCCTCAGCACCGGAGCGCTCCCCGCGAATTCATGATCGAGCGCGTAAAGGGCGGATACCGCCTCGGAGACCTCCGAACCTGTATTCTCAAACCATACGGTGTATTCGCTCTGCGAGAATTCCGGCACGAATACCGTCTCGACCTTTATTCTTACATTTTTGTCGAGCATGGCCGTAAAAACTCTTGTCAGGCGGTCAGATGAAACGGTAGAAACCGTTTCGGTCTCAAGTCCGGCTAGGCCGCGGTGATCATCTTTGCCGTATTTGAAAGTGAAAGGCATGCTGTCAGGGCGGGCGACAAATTCTTCGTAAAGCCTGATGCCGCCGGACTTGTCGAGAGATTTCTTGCTCATCTGTCGTTCTCCTTGCAGAAGCAGTTTCAGTCACCGCCGGTGAACTCCGGCACCCGTTCTATATGTTACCACAAACGGGGCTTCTTTGCCACAGAAAAATGAGTGCGCCGGTTCCGGCAAGGCAGAAACGGACCGTTAAGGCGAAATCGGCCACAGAACAGACGTTTTTTGTCGATTTTGCACCTTTTTTTGTCTCTTGAAACCGCTGTAACTGTTGCGAAAAGACGGACATTGTAATATAATGGGACGGAAAGGGGAACGGCGTTCCGTACGAGAGTTCCAAAAGGATCGGTGACGATTTTTTGAAGTTTTGAAAAGTGAAGATTTTGAAATGAAAGAGGGGGTCATCGTTATGAAAAAAACAGTTTGCATTATCACAGCAATCCTGCTTCTGATCGGACTTGCTTCCTGCGGAGGGATAACGATCCCGGGCGTTAACGGAGGATCCGGCGGGAACGGCGGTTCCGGCAGTGGCCAGTCCGGCTCTGTCGAGGAAGGAAAATGGCCTGCATCGGTCTATTCCGCATACGGAATTGACGAGATCGAAACATCAGGCAAGATCGTTTACACGGAAATGCTTACGGAAGGCTCTTCCCAGTATGAGGTATACTACAACGGGGTTACCCGCGAGGAGCTGGTGAACTGGACCGACAAGCTTTTCGAAAAAGGATTCCGGGCTTCGGACAACGCAAAGGACCGCATCAAAAACAGCTACGATTACGACACGCTGATTTATCTCAAGGACGAGAAGCAGCCATACAGGCTCCATCTCTCCTATGATTTCACGGACGATATGTCCTTTGAGTTCTACGGAGATGATATACCGGCGGGCGTTACAGTCGTCGAGGAAAAGGACGATTACGGCGATTCCCGTTATTATGTCAAGTACGATCTCAAGGTCTGTCTGAATCCGCTGAAAACCGCGCAGTCATTTGAGGGCACCATATCCGCACTGGATCTCAGCGCGGAGGATTTCGAGGGCGTTCTGGACAGTCTGCGCGCGGTAGAGGCAGGCGAGGGAGCCTTCATGAGTTCGGTGAATTTCAATTTCTATTCTGACCATGCGGCGACCGAGGAAGAGATCGAGACTCTGCGCACCGCCATCATCGACAAGCTTGCCGCAAAGGGCGCGAAATTCTATGACGGATTCGACCTTGACAAGGAATACACGGCCGAAGAGCTCAAGGAGACGGGAAAGAGCGGATACTACGTCCAGAAAGGCGATGCGACATTCCTTCTGACCGTTAATCCCGACTCCGGATACGGGGATTTCGGTGAATTCTACGGGATAGTCCTCACCAAGAAGAACTGACGGGAAAACAGACATTACACTGAATATACAAAGGAGACCGTAACATGGGCCTTTTGTCCAAACTTTTCGGTAACGACGGCAAAAACGCTGAAAAGGCCGCGAAGGAATTTCTCGGCGGACTGTTCCAACAGCAGAACCAGAGCAGCGCGAACAGCGGTGCGGGCCGGCCGCAGGACACTCAGCCGTCCTGGCGCGACCCGGCTCCGTCTGCAGAAATAAAGATTCCCGCACCGTTCGGAGATTCCTGGGGCGAAGAGATGCCCGCCGAGGAGAACCAGTTCAATTTCAACGGTTCTTACGAACAGTATTTCGAGGGCATATTCCGTTCGGAGTTTGCTTCGTACAGGATCGAGAAAGAGGTTGTTTCGAGGGGACACAGGCGGCTGATCTTCAGATTTTTTGAGGGAGACAGGAATGCGCTCGTGGTCGAGATCATGCCGTCGGTAAGCGAATCTAAGAAGCTCCGGTCAGATTGCCGCGCTCAGGGGATCCCTTACCTCCGCTACTACCATGACCACGAAGGCTGGTGGAATACGCGTTCTTACGTTGTAAGAAGGACGTCCGAGGCCCTGAAGGGCTGAAGCGCCGGATCTCGTTCCCGCGCACAGGGCAGGGACGGGAAATGATCAAAAAAGAAAAAGCAGTGAGAGGATGCCCTTAGGGGCGCCTGCGGCGGACCCGGCACGGGACAGTTCTTCGGCTTCGCAGGCAGCCGTTCCGTGTACGGCCTTGTACATCCCGGAATTTTCCGGGCTTTAAAGCCTCCTCTTTCTGCTTTTTTCTTGTTTTCCGCAGTAAATCTCCGGTGAAGGGAGGGGACCGCGATGACGCTATTGGACAGGCTGTTCTGCAGGCAGGAATGGGAATCGTTCTATGTGTACAGAACTTCTCTCGTGTGTCCGAAAGGCTTTACAAAGGAACTGCGTACCTTTATAGACGGTGAAAGGTATCTGGATGCCCGGAATATCGTCTGCGGCACGGAAAAGCCGCCTCTCCCGAAAAGATCGGTGATCAGCAAGATGAGCAGCGCAAAAAAGAGGGTAGTGTACACCTACCCGGAACCTCTGAACACTGTTCTGAAACTTCTTACGTTTCTTTTGATAAGGGAATACGACGGGATCTTTTCAGATAATCTATATTCCTTCCGTCCGGGCGTCACTGCCAAGGATGCGGTAAGAAGACTCATGCGCACCAGAGGCATCTTCGGGATGTACTCGTATAAAGCGGATATCAGCGATTATTTCAACTCTGTCCCTGTGGAATCCCTCCTGGCGATCCTGAAAGACGTTCTTGCAAACGATGCGGAGCTCTACCGCTTTCTGGAGTCACTTCTAACCGAGCACTGCGTTCTGGACGCCGGGAAGGTCACGGAAGAGAGGAAGGGCATAATGGCGGGAACCCCGCTGTCCTCGTTCTACGCCAATCTGTATCTGAGCGCGCTCGACCGGGACATGGGGGAAAAGGGCGTACTTTATGCAAGATATTCCGACGACATTATCCTTTTCTCCGGTTCGGACGAAAGATGCCGGCAACTCGCGGGAGAGGTCAAAATGATGCTTTCGTCAAAGGGACTTTCGGTAAACTCGTCCAAGGAGCGTTTTTTCCTTCCGGAAGACGGCTTTGAGTTTCTCGGGTTCTCCGTCCGCGGCGGCCGGACTGATATCGCCCCGTCGACCGTGAAAAAGCTGAAAGGAAAGATGAGGAGAAAAAGAGACGCGCTCCTGCGGTGGAAGGAACGCGGCGGCGAAGACGCGGAACGTGCAGCCGGAGCATTCATACGCGTGTTCAACCGGAAGCTGTTTGAGCAGTCCGGCGACAGCGAGCTGACCTGGAGCAGGTGGTTTTTTCCCGTAATAAACACCACTGAGAGCCTTCACGAGATCGACGTTTATGCCCAGGACTGCATCAGGACCATACTGACCGGTTCGCGCGGGAAGTCCAGATACAGAGCGGATTATGCCGAACTGAAGAAACTGGGGTACAGGACGCTTGTCAGCGGGTATTACGCTTCGCTGGCCCCGGAAAACATAAAGGAAGACTGACATGAAGATCCCCCGGAGAACAGCTGAGTTCTCCGGGGGATCATGTATTGCAATGCAGTTGCCTGGTCAGGCGGAGAGGATCAAAGGAGGCTTTCCCCTTCGCCCATGACGGCTATGTCTTCAGCGGTAGCATCTTCGATGTGGAAGCACATCATCCGGTTTCCGGTCTGCTCGTTGTATATGTTTCTCAGGTTCGGAGCTCCGTCCAGCATGGCTTCGGAGTATTTCGGGTCCGTCTCGAAGACAGCCTTTCCGGTGTAGCGCATCCAGTGCCCGTCCTTTTTCGCTGCCACTATCTCGCATCTCGGTTCCGCGATGAGCTGCCTGTAAACGTTTTTGAAGTCACCGACTCCGAATATTACCTTCCCGTCCATCTCCATGTGAGCGCCAAGGGGTCTGCATCTGGGCTGTCCGCCGTCGTTGGTGGCGAGAAAAAACACTCCGGCCTCGCTGAGATAATCGTTGATCCTGCTCATAATGAATCCCTCCCGTATAATTTTACATTCGATTTTATGCTTTTGCCGCCGGCAGGAAATCTTCCGGCGGGATCTGCCTGCGATCCTGCGGAACGGCCGGCGTAACGGACAGAATAACTGCCGGGTAAATCTATATGCTCGCGGTGTGTTTGTTGCTTGCGGAAGCGAGCACCGTCTCTCTCTGGACATCGAACAGATCCCACAGAGGAGAAGGAGTGAATTTCTTCCATGATTCGAAGTCTCCGCTGATCAGGAATCCTCTTATCTCGGAGGCGGAGATGTTCACAGTCTTCGGGATGAACAGTTCGGCGACGGACAGTCCTTTCCCGCCGGAGAACCATCCGGTGCGACGGTCTTCCTTCCCGGATACCAGCAGATCGGGGATACTTCCGAAATTCCGGACCGCGTTCTTTATCACGTATTCGCCCCATTTGCAGTTGTTGCCGGCACCGAGATCGGGGAGCGGACATATCATTATACTGTCCCCGAAGACTTTTCTCAGCATGCTTTCACGCATCTCGTAGGTAAAAGGGTTGTTTGCGGTTCCGGATTCCTGCGACGAACCGACGAGGACGCCGACCTTGCCGCATATCTCAAGTGCTTTGCCTATCATGTCCGCATGGCCGTTGTGGAGCGTCTGGAAGCGTCCCACTGTTATGCCGAGTTCAAATGCTTGCATATCGTTCTCCGGTAATTGAAAATCAGGCAGTGCCTTTTCACTGAATAATTATACCATTTTGCCGCTCTTAAATCAATCACGGCGGCTGATGCGTGAAGACCTGGGAAAAAGATCTCCCAAGTCACCGTCCGCATATCCCTTTTTGCTTGAAAACGGAAAAAAACTAAAATATAATAACAGGCAGGATGATATGGCCATGAAGCCGTCCCGGTATCATGCTCTTTCCGGAACGACGCTTCGGAGCGGACGCGTTCCGGACTCGAAGCAGAAAGAGGTTAAAAAAATGACATATATCGAGTTTTTTGATAAAGACCATATAGAAAACATTTGTTCAAGCATCCTGAAAACGCCTGAAAAGGTCATCCTTTTCGGAGACAGCGCCAAGCATATGAGAGCTCATGCGAAGCGCTACTCGGATATAATGAAAGACCGCGGCGCCGACGTGGAGTTCGTCTGCCGGTCAGTAAGAAGGAACAGCGTCAGTGACATGACAAGGGAGCTTTCTTCGATAGTCGGATCAGGAGGCGACTTCGTTATCGATCTTACAGGAGGCGAGGACCTTTTTCTTGTGGCTGCCGGCATGACCGCCGAACGGTACAGAGACAGGCCGGTCCAGTTGCAGCGGTTCAATATCCGCAGCAGCATCGAGACCGACGTCGATGAAGACAGCAATATGTTCATGCCCACTGACGAGGCTAAAATTTCAGTTGAGGAAAACATACGGATCTACGGAGGGGATGTGGTCTTCGCCGAAGAGCGCGCAGGCGCGACATACAGATGGGATATGAGTCCCGGGTTCAGGCAGGACATCCGTTCAATGTGGGATATCTGCAGAAAGGATCCCGGACTCTGGAACATCCATGCGAACGTGTTCGATACCGCGGACAGGTATATCTCGCCTGAAGAGGGCAGGCTGGCGGTGTGTGTTCCCGAGGAACAGCTGAAGAACGAGGTCAGAAGACAGGGAAGAAAATATGTGTTCTCATACGAACAGGTGATCGGCGGGCTCGTTTCGGCCGGGGTCCTCAGATCTTTTTCGTGCAAAGACGGTCTGATCACGTATGAGTACAGGGACGGACAGGTCCGCAGATGCCTTACTTCCGCAGGCAGAACGCTGGAAATGAAGATCTATCTGACGGCGCTGGAGGCAAGGGAGAGCAGCGGAGAACCGACATACAGCGATGCGATGACCGGTGTTTTTATCGACTGGGACGGCAGAACGGGGCCGGACAGCGGCAGATACGGCACCGAAAACGAGATCGACGTCATGATGATGCACGGCATGGTGCCCGTATTCGTTTCATGCAAGAACGGGGTCGTGGATATCGATGAGCTTTACAAGCTAAATACGGTCGCGGGCAGATTCGGAGGAAAATACGCGAAAAAGGTCCTCGTCGCCTCATCGCTCGATGAAAATGACAACTCCGGCCATCTGCGCCAGCGCGCAAAGGACATGGGTATCAGGATCTTCGACGGCTTTTCACGCTACGGTGTCGTAAAGAGTTTCACGGAGATGGATGACGAGGAGCTTTCCGCAGCCGTGAGGACTTTCTGGTCCGACTGACAGAATAGCGCCAGGCTTCAGAGACCGTCCGCAACAGGGATTCTTCCGCTTGAAAAGGAGGCCAAAACATATGTCGGTATATGCAACATCGGATCTGCACGGGTTCCCGACCGAACGGTTCAGGGAACTGCTGAAGAAATGCCGGTTTTCGGATTCGGACTTTCTGTTCGTGCTCGGAGACGTGATAGACAGGAACGGTGACGGCGGAGTAGATTTCCTGAGATGGATGATGCTCGAGCCGAATATCGAGCTAATAAGGGGCAATCACGAAAAGATGATGCTGGACAGCTCATTTGTCTTTGAAGCGGTGACGGAAGAAAGCGTAGACAGATTGAGCGCATACAAGATGGAGTCTCTTTCGCTCTGGATGGCAAACGGCGGCGGAGTAACGCTGAGATCGCTGGACAAGGTTATGAGATCGTCTCCGGAAACCGTCGAAGCGATACTGGATTACTGCCGCGAGGCGCCGCTTTATGAATCCCTTACCGTGGAGGGAAGGGAATTCGTTCTCGTACATGCAGGACTGGGCGGATTTGCTCCGGAAAGGGAACTGTCCGATTATTCGGAGGACGAGCTGCTGTGGACAAGGCCGGCTCCCGAAGACAGCTACTTTGAGGATAGGATCACTGTGTTCGGACATACTCCGACGGTGTTTTTCGGTGAGGAAAACAAAAGGCGTGCTTTTCGCACGCCCACATGGATCAATATCGATACCGGCGCTGCAGCCGGATGGGAACCGATGATACTTCGTCTTGACGATCTTAAGGAGTTTTATCTCTGACATTTTTGCAGTAATCCGTCATGGAGCGTACATATCACGTTTTCCCGTCGGATCAGCCTTTTTTGCTCCTTATCTCGGAGTATATTCCAGGTTCCAGAAGCGAACAGAAACGGTCTCCGTCGCTTGACGATCCTGCAACACTCCCGAAGTGGGTGGGGACCGCGGCCCCCGGCTTTATCACGTTGACGAGTTCAGCCGCCTCCACGGCGCCCATCGTATATGTCCCTCCGACCGGGACGAGAGCGATGTCGCACCTTATGCCCTTAGCCTCAGGCGTGGCATCGGTGTCGCCGGCGATATATATCCTGCCTTTTTCGCTGTTGATAATGTACCCTGACCACCCGGACTTTTTCGGGTGGAATCTTTTTTTCAGATTGTATGCGGGCACGGCCTCGATCTCCATGCCGCATGCGACCGTCTTCCTGCCCGGTTCCAGCACGGTCACCGCGCATTCGTTCCCTGCGGCTTTAGACGCTTGCTTTTTCAGGCTTTCAGGCACTATCAGCATGGTGCCTTTTTTCATCACCTTCTTGATGTCGTCAGGCGAAAAATGGTCGAAATGGTCGTGGGTCACGAGGATAAGGGAAGCGTCCCGGTACTCTTTCGAGACTCGGAACGGGTCCGCATAGACCTTCCCTTCGGGGAGGTCCAGTCTGACGCTGCTGTGTGTAAGAACATCGATGAAAGAAATATCGGTCATGTCAAGTCCTCCTGTGTGAGATCATTCCGTGAAAGATGAGCCGGATTATCCGCGTCTGTCTGTTCCGAGCTCAAGACCTTCGTACATCCAGTCGTTCCAGGGGAAGTTTTTCCAGATGTTGTAGTGGAGCCTGTGCATCTCCTCCGCGATGAGGAGCATTTTTCCGACGCTGCGCCTTTCCGGAGTGAATTCGAGAAATTCGCCGTTGATGTACATGGAGAATTTCGCCGTGCTTGTCATGATCGCGAGCGAGAAGACGTTAGCCCACCCCATGTCGAACGAGAAGTCGCTGCCGTGGCGTTTTCCTCTGAAATGAACTCCGCCGTGGTCGAGAGTAAACACTCCGCTCCCGCATTCCTCGCTTGTCTTTTTCTTCTTTACGTATGTGTATTCCGGGAGCTCGCCCAGCGTGACGTTCTCGGAGAATGAATACCCGCTGTCCTCACGTATCCTGCGGATAATGTCCACGCGTTCCTCTTCGACCCATTTAGACGGGGATTCCGGGATCACGCAGTCAGCATCGAAAGGTTCGAATGCATAATAATCGTTCATGACGGCACCGTTGCCGCACTTCATGCAGCGGATGGAACTCCCGGATGCCTCCATTTCCAGATCAGTGCCGCATCTTGGACAGCGGTAGCAGATCTCGTCCAGGTGCTCGCAGCTGTGGCCGTGCATTTTCCAGCGGATGCCCTCCTTTTTCGTCCACTCGAATTCGTCGTGCCTGAACACTTCGTTCAGTTTATCGTCTATCTGCTCGGAGGTCATCTCCTTCAGCTGCTCCGGAGTGAACAGGAGAGATACTTCAGCTTCGGTACGGCCTTTCCTTTCCTCAAGAAAATGCTTTGTGCTCGTAAGATACTGCCCGCGCATCTTCATAAAGTACACGGGGACTCCGAAATACTGAAGCAGTCTTCCGGAGCCGGGCACGACAGGCTGGTTTGTCCCATAGATGGAACTCATGCCTTCCGGGGAAAGAGCCACCGCACCTCCGCTCTTGAGGATCGAATTGATCGCGCGAAGTCCCGCCATGTCGGGATCGTATACCTTTTTGGGAAGGATCTGGTTGAGGCGGAACACTACATGGAGATGGGAACGGAAGAATTCGCTGTACCCGGCGACCATATTGTATCTGACAGGGAATACCGCCTTCATGGAGTAGAGATGATCCAGCCTTGAAAGGTGATTCCACACCAGAATGAAAGGGCAGTCCGATTTTTTGAATCTAACGGTCTTTTTTATGTGCGGGGCGTATTTGGGAAGCAGCACCGTGGAGCCGAGCAGGTCGTAGATACCTGTAACTGCGCGGCTTGGGGTATGGTACTGCCTTTTCGCGAGCTTTTCCTGAAGAGTCGGCTTCTGATGTCTGTTCTCGTTATTACCCATTTCGCGTTCCTTCTTGATTAATAAAACATTTAATTAATTAATAAAACATTTAATTAGATGATAGTAAAATGTATGGCCTGTCTGCGGACATATCATTTCCCGCTGACGTCTGTTTCAGAAGACGAAGCGGATCTGCGGCGGGTTATCTGCGGGATCCTCACTTCCGGAAACGGTATCCCGGGCCAGTTGATCTTTTTGGTGTTTTCCGCCGGAGTAAGCACCGGGAAGTATCTTGAAGTGTCCCCGTATCTGAGGGTCCTGCCGTCGGTGAGGTACAGCGAGACTGCGGCAGACTCCTTCGGCCTGACCTTTATCTTCATCCCTGTCTTCGGGTCGAACGGGGTCCATGTGCGGGAGAAGAACTCATAAGCCATGTACTTGGCTTCCGCGTCGATACCGGGAAGATCGCTTCCGGAAATGCTGACCGTGCGCGTCTTCGAATCCAGATTGAAGACGGCCACGGCGAAGTCGCTCCCTGTACGGTTGTAAAGCTTGACCGGCTCGGAGAGAGCGTCGCAGTCCCGGTAGAACACGTCAGGCGTCGGAACGGCTGCCCCGGGGAATCTCGGGACGTTGCCTTCGCTGTCTGCGATAGGCTTGAGAAGGGAAGGAACGGTCTTTCCCACCTGATCGCTGATGTACACCGGTCCGCCTGATATTGCGCGTAGGACCGCAGAGCTCTTTGCCCATTCATCATCGGTCGTCCACATGTCGTAATCCGCGCAGTAAAGACATCCGTGCCATACAGAGTTCCAGCCGTTCAGCATGAGATGCGAGCGGAACCCGTCCTTGTGCTCCGGGTAGAAATCGGTGCTGTTCCGGGATATCGAGGACTTCGGCCTTGCGAAGACGTTCTCCTGGCCCATGCCCATGCAGTTTATGATCGGCAGGGCGTCACCGTCTCCGAAATATCTGGAGGCGGCGCTTTCGATGGCCCTGTGTGCGGATACGGTCCTTGAAAAGTACGGTTCGTCTCCCTTGCGCGAAAGGATCTTGGGATATGAGGACTGGTTGTCTATCTTTAAAAAATCTATCCCGCAGTCGCTGAGGTAGCGGAAATATGCATCCCAGAACACCTCGGCCTTTTCCGGCTCAACTGAGGGGACGACGGTGACTATGCGGTCACCCTTGCGTATCCAGGTAAGCTCTCCGCGGTACTGTTCCGCCGTCTCGCTTTCCGGCTGCAAGCCGTCCCAGTATGCGTTGATGGTGATCCAGACGCCGACCTTGATCCCGTTACCGTAGCTTTTGATGATGTCGACCGCGTGCTTGAGCCCATCCGGGAACTTTTCCCTGTTGGCAGCCAGAGTGACCAGCATTGACCGGTCGAGCTTCTGCCATCCGTCATCTATGAGCACCCACTTCAGTGGCACCTTCTTTTCCTTGAATTCCTCCATTTTGGAGATAAGCTTTTCCTCGGTGATATCCGTGTACATGGCGTTCCATGTGCACCATCCCAGCCCGTCCGCTATGTCCGGGACCTTGCGATCCTCATAAAGCGGAACGCTGAACTCGCCTGACTTCGACGCGCCGCTGTAGCAGCAGCGGACTGCGTAAACGGGATCCGAGTCAGCCGATATCCTCAGGATCGTTCCGCTGACTGACGTGTGCGTAGCGCATCCGACGGAAAGGGATATGAATCCTCTGCCTATCATGGAGGAATAATCGTCGCCCGGAAGGGGAAGCATGCAGATGTGTCTCCTGTCTCTTTCGAAAACGAGCAGGGAGTTGTTTTCCTGCCACTGCTCCGGGTCTTTTTCAAACCAGGGCTTGGTCCACCACGGGCTTTCCTTGTATATCGTCAGCACATTGTCCGGATCTTCCAGACTGAAGAACAGACGTATCCCGTTCTCCGGGGAGAGCGGCCTTCCGGAGTAATCGATCCTGACAGACACAGCGCCGTCGGATTCGGCGAAGGAGATCTCTGCCTTTTCAGAACCGCGGCACAGCGCTTTGACCGCGATCACGCCGTCCTTCTTTGGCGATATCTCTGTTTCGGGTATCTCCTCATATCCGGTGCCGTACCTGAACACGGCATGGCCGAAGGTGACGGCCATTCTTTTGTTGAGAAAAACACGGATCTTTCCGTCTGTCTCAGACGCGGTGAGCATGTTTCTTTTCTCCATTTCCGGAAATTCCTTTCTTTGTTTGATTTATGTGACCGTTTTATTCCGACAGATTCCAGTTTATAGGCTCTTCGCCCCGGCTTTCAAGAAATCTGTTGGCCGCGGAGAAATGCCTGCAGCCGAAAAAGCCGTTGTAGGCCGAGAGCGGTGAAGGGTGAGCGGCCGTCAGGACCAGATGTCTGCTGTTCGTCACGAGAGAAGACTTCTGCTTTGCGTAGTTGCCCCAGAGCAGGAAGACGACCGGAGAATCTTTTTCGTTCACTTTCCTTATCACTTCGTCAGTGTATGTCTCCCAGCCCTTTCCCCTGTGCGAACCGGCTCTGCCTTCAAGAACCGTGAGCACCGAGTTGAGGAGGAGGACTCCGCTTTCCGCCCAGCCCGTCAGGTCTCCGCAATCCGGAACTGGACATCCTGTGTCGCTGTTCAGTTCCCTGAAGATGTTGACCAGAGACGGGGGCATCTCGGTCCCGCGCTGGACCGAGAAGCACAGACCGTGCGCCTGTCCCCTGCCGTGATACGGGTCCTGCCCGAGGATAACGGCCCTTACCTTGCTGTAAGGAGTGAACTTCTGGGCGTTGAAGATGCAGTGCATGTCCGGAAAGACGGTCTTTGTCATGTATTCATTCTTGAGGAACGATCTCAGCTGTCTGTAGTACGGCTTGTCGAACTCACCGCTCATGACGTCGTTCCAGTCGTTTCCGAAATCAACCATATTTCCGCCGCCTCCGTTCATCACATGCCGACTGTGTCTGTATATACATTATACATCCTTATGCGGAGTTATGGAAAGAATTGACGAAAATCATTTTTCATCCGTTTCGGAGCGGGAAGCACAGCACAGGGTCAATTGCGGTCTGATTCCCGGTATTTGAAAACTATTTATTGACAATTGCCGGAATAGGGTTTAACCTATAAGCGGAAAAAATTGAAAAAGCCTGTATCCGGACCCGTTCCGGAATGCCGGCGGGAGGGTTCAGTGAAAACATATCTTTGGACAGAGGATCCGATCAAGGTCTTCGGCATACCAAACTTCTATAAGACTCACAAATACGAGAGACTTCCTGAGAGCGTCAGGAACGAGATCCCGAGTCTGAGAGGAATGGCCGAAAGAGTGCCCGGAGTACGAGTCGGCTTCCGTACCAACGCCACGGCATTCACCGTAAAGGTAACTCTCGCCACGCTCAGACCGCACACATATCTGGGCCGCGGATGCGCCCAGTCCGTGAGTGTCATGACCGGAGACAGACCTATATCCTTCTACGCGGGGACGTTCTGCCCGCCCAACTATGACTCCAAGACATTTCAGGAAACTTTTTATAAAAGCGCCGTCATGGAGGACGTGACCCTGTGGCTTCCCAGAGTAGAAAAGATCGAAGAAGTGGAGATCTCCTTTCCCGATGACGGAGCGCGCGTGGAGGCTCCGACGCCGTACAGGTATTCAAAGGCCGTGGTCTACGGCTGTTCGACGACGGAAGGATGCTACAGCTCGACCCCGACAAACGATTACATAAGCATTCTTTCCAGATGGTTCGACATGGACTACTATAACCTCGGGTTCTCCGGAAGCGCCCTGGGCGAACCGGAGATGGCAAGATACATAAACACGTTCAAGGACGAGATGATGCTTTTCATCTACGACTATGACGACAATGCCCCGGATCCGGAATTTCTTCAGAACACACATGAGCCGTTTTTCAAGATCATAAGGGAGGCGAATCCCGACCTTCCCGTACTGTTCCTGTCCAAACCGGACTTTTATCTCTGGGCGGAAAGCGACAAGACGCGGGAGATAATACGGAGAACCTATGAGCGGGCTCTTGCGGCAGGCGACCAAAACGTTTATTTCGTTGACGGCGAGACCATGTTCGGGACTATAACCGAGGACCGCTATCTGTGCACCGTCGACGGGACACATCCGAACGATCTCGGATTCTACCGTATGGCTGCAGCAATCAGGCCGGTCATGGAGAAGATACTCGCCTCCGTGGACGGTGTGGACGAGTATCAGGATCACCTAAAGAATTACAGACCGGAGGATTTGGTATGTTTAAGAAAATAGTATCGCTGATCATCTGCTCGCTGATCCTGTTCTCGGTAACGGCATGCTCCTCCCAGACGCCCGACGGCGGAACGGTCACGGATACAAAACCGTCCACTTCCGAACAGGAACCCGATGTGACAACAATTTACTATGAACCGGACAAACTCCCGGACTCGCTTGATTTCGGGGGAAAGACGGTAAATATCCTGAGCAACGCCTACAACGACGCACGCAATCTTGACGAGCTCACAGTGGAATCCCTCAACAGCGAACCGATCAACGATTCGATGTACAACCGCGAGAGGTACGTGGAGGACAGGCTCGGGGTAGAGATAGTCAACTTCAGCGACAAGGATATCTCTTTCAGCAATGAGGCCGTGCGTCAGCTCAATTCAGGAGAGGACACCTACGCAATATTCACGACGGCTGCGCATCAGCTCGCACCGTACGTCATCGACGGTTATCTGACGGATCTGTACACTGTAGATTATCTGGATACAGAAATGCCCTGGTGGTCTCAGAAATTCAGCACCGAGGCAGAGATCGAGGATTCCCTGTATTTTGTCACAGGGTCGCTCTCCATCAGCCTTATGAGGAACATGTACGCGGTCTTCTTCAACAAGTCCATCGCTGAAGACTACAGCGCGACGGTCAGCGAGCTCGGCGACCTTTACGCCATCGTGGAAAGAGGGGACTGGACTTTCGACAAGTTCGTCGAACTTGGCGGAGATATCTATGAGGATATCAACGGAGATCAGATCGCGGACGGAGAAGATCTCTACGGCATCATGTATCCTAAGAGTCTTCCTCTTGACGCGATATGGAGCGGTTTCGATCTCCGCGCCTTCGGGCGGGACGAGTCCGGATGGTTCACTCTGGACGTCACGACCGAAAAGCTGTTCGCTTCGATGGAAAAACTCGACAACCTCATCCATAACATCAAGGGAAGCGCTTCCGGCGCCCGATTCGAACAGGGGCTTAATGACGTCTGCCCGGTAATGTTCTCAAGCGGTCAGTTCCTGTTCATGGTCCACTGGCTCGAGATAATCGAGACTCCGGAACTCCGGAACATGACCTCGGATTACGGGATCCTTCCGTTCCCCAAGTACGACAGTTCACAGAAGGAATACTATTCCTATTCGCACGATCAGTACAGAGTGTTCTCCATACCGACCACCAACAGCGATCCGGATTTGGCCGGTGCCGTCCTGGAGGCCATGGCGTCATATTCATACCGCGAGACCGTACCGACGTATCTCGATGTGGCGCTGAAGGGTAAATACATGTCAGACGCCAGTTCCAGGAAGACCATCGACCTCGTGGTGAACGGCTTCAAGCTCGACGCCAGCTGGATCTATCTGAACCTTTCCATGGAATATCCCGCTTCCTACAGATATATGATAATGAACGGTGAAACATCATTCTCATCGAATCATACCAAGGCTATGAAGAAAGTGCAGCTTAATCTCAAAACCAACAAGGCTCTTTACGAAAAGAACAATAAAAAAGGGTGAGCGTTTCCTGAATACTGTCCTCAGTAGGACCTTAACGGGGCGGCAGCAGCATTATGACTGCTGCCGCCCGAAGAATTTTACGGTTTAAGCGGAATTTTTATGATTTTCGCGAGACATTTCGCGTGAAATCCGTACTGTATTATTGAGACGCGGGGAAAGGAGGCGGGACCGTGGACGACGGAAAGATAATCGAACTGTTCTTCGAGCGCTCGGAACAGGCGATAGAGGAGCTGTCCGGAAAATACGGACCGCTTTGCCTGAGACTCGCCGAGAATATTCTGGGAAACGGATCTGACGCGGAGGAATGCGTCAATGACGCTTATCTTGGAGTATGGAATTCGGTGCCCCCGGCAAGGCCGGACAGTCTTCCGGGTTATGTCAGCCGGATTGTGCGTAATCTTGCGGTAAAAAGATACCGTTCGAACTCCGCCGCGAAACGGAACAGATCGTATGACTCCTCCCTGGACGAACTGGGAGACTGTTTTCCTTCCGGTGATTCGGTGGAGGACGAGATCGGCGCTTCGGAACTGTCCCGCGCGCTTGACAGATTTCTCGGCGGGCTTGATCGGAGAAGCAGGATCATTTTTGTCAGAAGATATTGGCACTCGGACTCGGTCGGCGACATCGCAGCCATGTTCCGGACCGGAAAGCACAATGTCTCGGTAATTCTTTCCAGGACCCGCAGAAAACTGAAAAAGTATCTTAAGGAAGAGGGGGTTCTACAGTGAGACCTGACAGGGGAGAGAAGATCTCGGAGATACTGGACGGGATCAGCGATAAATACACGGATGAAGCTGCGGAATTTGCCGCAGAAAAGTCCGGAGGTACCGTAACTGCAAAAAGAGAGTCCGGCAGCGGACATATAGCTAGATGGGGAGTGCTGGCGGCGTGTCTTTTGCTTTTCGCGGTGATAGGATCGACGGCCGCGGCTTTCGCTGCGGAATCAAAGGAATATAACGACGCAGTGGCATTTTTTGAAAAGAACGGGCTTTCAGTGGAGGGCCTCAGCCGGTCGGACGTAAAGGCCGTGTACAGGGATATAATATCTGAGCATTATACTTACGGCAAGACCGCGGAAGTGCTCCGGGGAGCCGTAAAGGGCACCGAGTTCATTCAGGACGATCCGGGGCAGGACCCTGTTGAACCTGTGATGCCGGACAGTTACTGGAGAGTATCGGAGAGCGGGGAGTTCAGCTATTCCTGGGACTACAGGTATAAGAAAAATGAGACGCTCGGCTTCGAGATCCTCGAATGTACTGCCCTCGAATGCAGTAAAAACGGGTCAGTTCTCTGGACGGTGGAATTTGAGGGCATGTATCTGTACGGCTGTTCTCACACTTCATCGGGGACTGCCGTATGGGGGTCAAATTACAGATGGGATACAAGACAGACGTATTACCAGATGCTTGCGTGTGTAAGCGACGAAGGAGAGGTGCTCTGGAGAGCGGATCTTGACAAGGGGATCAGATACGCCAATACCGCCGCGGTCATGGAGAATTCCGACGGAACGTGGACCATGATAGGCAACGGGGACGGCTCATATCTTTACGTTTCCGTTTTTTCTCCCGATGGTGAAGAGATTAGTTTTATCAAAACAGACATTGGGAAGAACGGCATCAGGAACGTCACGCGTTTGGGCGACGGCTATCTTCTCCAGATGGCATCTTTAACGGGCAGAAACGATGTCCTGCTCATCAGAATCGACAGATTCGGAAACCCCGTGGACAGTTTTTCATACGCCGGCGATGACTGTTTATACTACGTGACCGATATGGTTGAATTCGGAGGAAAGGTATACCTTTCCGCATATTCCGTCCCGATGCAGGAGGACGAGGGCGGAAGGCACGAGCTTGCCGCTATTCTTGATTTCCTGTTTGAAAACCCGGCATATACGGAGGAAGAGCTGGTTCAGGCTCTGCGGGACAACTATACGGCTGTCCTGATCCTGGTCGATCCGGAAGCGGGTTCGCCCGAGGCTTTCTATTCGGTGAGCGGTTCGCTCGGCGGAGAACTGACCGTCACCGGAGACGGACTCCTTGAATGGGATGTGGACAGTTTCGTTTCCGCGTTCTTTTCTCCTGCTACAAGTTCTTTCAGCGTAGGAGGTACATGCAGAGTATTCTGCTACTCATTCGGTCCGGACGGCGCATTCGAGGGACAGCGCGATACGGGAGAACTGTTCGCATACAGACGCTGAATCCCTTATAAGCGGTCCTGTCCGAAGTCCCGGGCGGATCGGTGACAGTGCATACATGAAGATAATACGGCATCCGTAACTGACGGTCCTCTGTATCCGGAATGATGATCTCCGGAAACGGAGGACCGCGTTTTTCGGATGTTTTTCCTTGACCATCCGTGTCCGTGATTATATAATTAATTATGCTGATAAAACCGTTGACAGCGCAACCCATGTTCTGCACTATCCCGGAACGGACTAAAAATGCGGCGTCCATTCTTTGCAGATGCGTTTTCGGTGCCGCACCGGGACGGAGAAAGAAATGGCTAAAAGGACGATATCTCTGATACTGTGCCTGATTTTGACAGTGGCGATGTTTTCATGCTCTTCTGCAGACAGAGGAAAGAATGACGATGCCGGGAAAAAAGAGGATAACCCTACTACGACGATCCCTTCAGATACCACGATATACTATGAGCCCGACAACATTCCCGACGGACTGAATTTCGGCGGAGAGAAGGTCGTTATCCTGAGCCAGAGCATCAAAAATTCGGGCGACCACTTTGAACTGACCGCCGAGGAGCTGACCAACGAACCGGTAAACGACTCGATGTACAACCGTGAGTCCTATGTCGAAGAAAGGCTCGGCGTTGAGATAGAGAATATCACCCCCAAGGAAAACACTTCGCTCAATGATGAGATCATGCGTCAGATCAATTCCGACGAGGACACCTACTCGGTCTATTCGGCCGCTGGGCATGTGATATCGGGACTGGTTTTAGACGGTTATCTTTCAGATCTTTATTTGGTGGACTACCTTGATCTGGACAAACCGTGGTGGTCCCAGAAGTTCAGCGAAGAGGCCGAGATCGAGGACTCGCTTTACCTTATGACCGGATCCCTCTCGCTCAGCCTGCTCAGAAATCTGTATGCGGTATATTTCAACAAGAGCCTTGCGGAGGACTACAAGAACACGATACCGGAACTTGACGATCTTTACGGCATCGTTGAGCGCGGAGAGTGGACATTCGACCGCTTCGTAGAGATCGGCGGGGACATTTACGAGGACATCAACGGAAACCAGGAAGCGGATGAAGAGGATCTTTACGGAATAAACTATCTTCCGTTCATAGCGATAGACGCAATCTGGAGCGGATTTGACCTGAGCGTTTTCGAGAAGGATGAGACCGGATGGTTCACGATCAACGTCAATACCGAAAAACTGTTTGCGTCGCTGGAGAAGATCCATAACCTTCTTCACAACACGAAGGGGAGCACTTCCTACGGCGGATTTCAGTATTCCTTCGAGGACTGCCCCGCAATGTTCGCGAGCGGACGAAGCCTGTTCCTCGTAGACTGGCTCGAGATTATAGAAAGGCCGGAGCTCCGCAACATGACAGCGGATTACGGGATCCTTCCGTATCCCAAATACGATGCGGCTCAGAAGGAGTATTATTCCTATTCCCACGACCAGTACAGAGTTTTTGCGATACCTGTGACCAATCAGAAGCCCGAGGTGACCGGCGCGACTCTGGAGGCAATGGCTTCATACGCATACCGCGACACCGTCCCTGCGTATCTCGACGTTGCTCTCAAGGGAAAGTACATGTCGGACGCCAAGTCCAGAAAGACCATAGACACAGTGGTCAACGGTTTCAAGCTCGATGCCAGCTGGATCTATTTCGGGAATCTGTCGTACGAGTACCCGGCCACGTACAGGTACATGGTAATGAACAAGGAGACATCCTATTCATCCCATCACCAGAAGCTTGTGAAGAAGGTCGAGCTGAATCTGAAAAACTCTAAGGAGATATTTGAGAAGAACAACGGAAAGAAATGACGCCCGGCGAACGGTGCGCCTGCGCAGACAGGCTGCTGTTCATGGACAGGAGAGAGGACCGGTATGGCCGACAGAAACATTGAGGTCTCCGAAAGGATCGCCCGTCTGGTCGATGAGAAGGGCGGGACAGCATACTATGTCGGAGGATTCGTACGCGACCGGCTGAGAAACGCTGATTCAAGCGATATTGACATAGAAGTCCACGGCATTGCCCCCGCTGTTCTCGAGGAGATACTTGACCGCATCGGAAAGAGGATCAGCATCGGAGAGAGCTTCGGCATCTACAGCCTGTGCGGGTATTCCGTTGATATCGCCATGCCACGAAAGGAAAAGAGTCTGGGAAGGGGACACCGGGATTTCGACATATCCGTGGATCCCGCCATAGGTACTCTCAAGGCGGCGGAAAGACGGGATTTCACCGTTAATTCAGTCATGCAGGAGATAATCACGGGGAGGATCACAGATCATTTCGGCGGAGTCAGGGACATAAAAGACGGCATCATCCGTCACGTCAACGGCGGCACTTTTGCAGAGGATCCGCTCAGAGTGCTGAGGGCCGCCTGTTTCGCCGCCCGTTTCGGGTGGACGGTCGCCGGCGAGACCGTGGAGTTATGTTCGAGAATGAATCTTTCCGGACTTGCGCGCGAGCGGGTCGCGGGAGAACTGAGAAAGGCTCTTACCGTTCCGGACAGACCGTCCGTGTTCTTCGAGACTCTGAGGGACATGGGACAGCTGTCATTCTGGTTCCCGGAACTTGAGGATCTTGCAGGCGTGCCGCAGGATCCCCGGCACCACTCTGAGGGAGATGTCTGGACTCATACCATGATGGTGACCGACGCTGCAGCCGGGTTAAGGGGAAACGCAAAGGATCCTTTCGGATTCATGCTCGCGGCGCTCGTGCACGACTTCGGAAAGGCTGTCTGCACGAAGAGGGAGAACGGGAAAATCCGGTCGGTCGGGCACGAGACGACGGGACTTGAAAGGGCATCGGCGTTCATAGGCCGGCTGACTTCCGAGAAGGAACTCAGACAATATGTGCTTAACCTTGCAGAGCATCACATGATGCCGGGCAGGCTCGCGAGAGACCGGTCATCCGTAAGCGCCACGAACAGGATGTTCGATCTTTCGGCGGATCCCGAAGCTCTCATCTGCCTTGCCTGCGCGGACAATCTAGGGCAGATATCCAGCGAGACGGAATGCATCGATGAGGGGTTCCTCAGGGAAAGACTTCAGATTTTCCGAGAGTATATGGAAAGGCCCTATGTTTCAGGCGCAGATCTCATCGCCGCCGGGCTGGAACCGTCACCGGAATTCAGGGAGTATCTTGAATTCGCCCACAAACTGAGGCTTGCGGGAGTTGAACGGGAAAGCGTGATGCGGCAGATACTTGCCCTCGAAAAAAGCAGGAAAAAGAACGCTCCGGATGGCCGGGGCGGCATGAAAGGCAATTGACAGACTTTTTGCATAATACTGCGGCGCGGCTGAATAAGCCGCGCCTTTTTGATTGTGTCATAGCGGAGAACTTAAAACGGGACAGCCGAAAACCGGCTGCCCCGTTCTGATAGGGTTGATCCCGCGGGTGTATGAGACTGCAAAGCGCCAATGCCCGGAAAACGCGTCATCCTCCGACCGTCTGCTGGGATATGGCCTTAACGGAGCTGAGCACCCAGTCGAACTGGTCGACGGTTATGATCGAACCGCAGTAGTCGCATTTCGCAGTACGGTTTATGTTCAGCGGAGCACCGCAGTTCGGACAGTTCTTGACGACTGTCTCCTCGCGCTCGCCGGTCTTCATCCCCCTGGCACGGATAAGCTGCCACTCGTAAGTCATGAATTTCTCCGCGTTAGGATTCCCGCGGACGACGGTGCCGTCCGCGTCTTTTACGACGTAATCCGTCACTCTGGTGCGCAGGGCGATCACGAGAGTATCGTTCTCATTGTCTCTCTTCCAGCCACGAACGTCTGCCGAAAGGACTGCTATGCGCTCGACCCTGTTTGTGACCCCGTTGGTTCTGTATGAATCGAGCTGACGGTCATACTGGGCGTACAGCGCGTCGGTCGAATACGGCCTGAACTCCTCGAGATTCTTGGCCGTCCAGCAGTTCTGGAGCCTAATGTACATGTTCGACACTTTTTCCCTGATGTCAGCCTCTGAGAAGGCGGGGTCCTCGGAAATGAGGTCAGAAATGGGCAGGAGCTGGGACTGGGGAGTGATCTCCGCACCGGCTCCCGACGCGACCGGAACGCTTCCTGATGAATGGCTTCCGGATTTGAACTTGATGATCAGGAATATGACGATGATTATTATGATCACTATGACGGATGTCCCCGAACCGAGGCCGGACAGCAGTCCGAGTCCGAGCCCGAAGCCACTGTCGTCATAGTCGTAGTCTACATCCCCGAAATCGCCGAAGTCGAAATCACCGGCAAAATCACCGGCGTCGGCGAACGAGATCACAGTCATCATGACGGATGACGTTATCAGGAGAAGAGCGAAAAGCACTATCAATGATCTCTTCATGTTAATTCTCCTCTTTTATGATTTACTATAACAAAAACACCGCGGGGCGGATGCCGTTTGCTCAGCCGTCAGCATCTCCCGCCCGGAGGCGGTACGTCTATCTCCATGTCCGAGAGCGGGAACGTGCAGCAGGGGTGCAGATACCCGTATTTTCTGTCTGCTTCTCTCCGCCGGTCGTTCCGGGACGGGGTATAGTATTCACCGGAGATCAGACGGGAATGGCAGAAGCCGCATTCGCCGCTTCTGCACCTGCTCGGTGCATCGATACCGGACCTTTCCATTGCGTGAAGAAGAGTCTCTTTGCTGCCGCATCTGATCGAACGGGTCTGACCGCCTGAGACGACTTTTATCGTGAATCCGTCACTGTCCGGGGCGGTGTAGTCTTCTTCCGCGTCCGGATCATGCATTTCTCCCGATACCTCGAAGCGCATGAATTTTCTTCTTATGCCCAGGGACTTCAGTTCTTTCTCCAGGTGTCCGTACATCGCCCGGGGTCCGCAGGCGAATACGGAGTAGTTTCTGCCGTCCGCCGGGGCGTATTTTCTTATTATCCCGGCTCCTACGAGACCGTGCTCGAACCCGGGAGTTTCGGAATCGCTCAGAACGAAGACGGTCTTTATCCTCCCGTCAGCTGAAGCGGCCTCAAGCTCGTTGCGGAACAGTATGTCGTTTTCAGTCCTGATGCCGTACAGAAGAGTCAGTCTGAAATCCTCGGTCCCTTCAGTAATGGCCTTTATCATGGATATGAACGGCGTGATCCCTATGCCGCCGGCGATGCAGATAACGTCCTTGGCGTCGCGGAGCGGCTCATAGAGCAGCTCTCCGAACGGTTCGGATGCCTCGACGGGCGTCCCGGGCTTCCATTCAGCGTGGATGTGCTCCGAAACAGTCCCGCTTTTTTCTCTTTTTACCGCTATGCGGTACGTACCGGAGGTAAACCGGCCTCCTTCACGGGACGGCAGGGCATCTCCGGGAGATGAGCAGATCGAATACGGTCTTCTGTAGGTGCATCCGTCTTTTCTGATGCGCACGGATATGCATGAACCCGCTCCGAACGGTGCCAGTCTGGCGGTGCCTCTTTCAGTGTCGGGCACAAGCGTGAACAATGAAACGGTATCGGACAGATCGCGTCTTTCAGCCACTTTGAGATACTGTATCCCGGGGTGCAGAACTGCCGCAAGAGCATTGGCCCTGTACGATCCTGACGGCTTCGGATCCTCTGAAGACGATTCTCCGATCATTTTTTCCCTGTCAGGCACGATCCTAAGAAAATCGGATATCCGGAGACGTCTGCTTTTCTCGCCCGCGGTGCCGGAAGACGGGCTGTCAGTCTTTCTTTTCAATGCCGTCCTCCTCCTTTCCGAGCATGGCGAGGGCCTTTTCCGTAGCCGACACTCCTGAAGTGTACGAGACGCCGAATCCGATGCCGGTCTCGCTGTGTCCGCCGCAGAATATCACTCCGCCGAAATCAAACTCCTTATCGCCCCCGAGGATTCTGGACATGATCCCGTCCTTCTTTGAAAGTATGTAACCGTACGCTGTTCCGTTAGGGGCGGAGAAGTATCTGGCGAATGTCTCAGGCGTGGCGACTGAGATCTCCTCGATGTGATCCTTTATACTGATGCCGCAGACGGACTCGCAGTCCGAAATGTACTTTTCCGCGGTGTCGCTTTTGAATTTTCTGTAGTTTTCCGGAGTCACGTCCTTCATGAAGCTGTCATCGTATACGGGGACCGTGATGAACAGGGTGCATGTTCCTTCGGGAGAAGCTCCGGGATTGGCGATGTTGAGGCAGTTAACGACATATGTGCCAAGTGAGTCGTCCTCTGAAGAAGCTTTTTCCCCGTGGCTGATGAACACGGAGTAATCCTTTATCCCCAGTTCTCCGGCGCTCATGTCCAGTCCGAGATATATACACACGAACGACAGGCCGAATTCCTTGGCGTTGAGAAGCTTTCTGTCCCGTTCGGAGGCGTTTCCGTTTCCGGACATCTCCATAACGTTGTGAGGGATGACGTTGGATATCACTTTCCGGGCGCGGTACTCGTCGCCGCCCGCTTTGACTCCGGCGACCTTTCCGTCGCTGCCGTATATGACTTCTGACACCTCGGTATTGTATCTGATGTCGCCCCCGTTCTTCGTTATGACATCGGCCAGCGACAGCGAAAGACCGTAAGACTTCAGACGGGGCACTCCGGCTCCCCCGTCGATATATCCGCTCAGCATCTGGAAATAATGAAAAGCGTTGATCTCGTCGGCGGGGACTCCCAGATACAGCCAGTAGGTCTCGAGCACCCTCCGCGCCTCAGCCGGAAACTTCATGGATTTCAGAAGCTCTTCGAGTGTGTGGGACGCGGATATCAGGAACATCCTGTATCTCAGCAGCATAAGGAGCCTGTTCGGTTTGCCGCCCTTTTTCTCATTGTATTCGAGTGCGCGCCGGTTGCGCGCGAGTATCCTGTCGAGCAGGTCGAGGCTTTTTCCGGAACCCGGACTGATCCTGAGAAGTGATTCACGGAATTCCTTTCTCCCCGCGGAAAGAGTGACATCATAACCGTTTTCGCCGGTCACTATGGCGCGGAAAAGATTCTTTTCGTTTAACATGACCTCATCCGAACCAAAGCCGGAGAACATTTTCCTGATGCTTCCAGGCTCTTCGGGCGTGCCTACGTCGCAGAGCTCGTGAAGAGAAGCCTCGAATTCGAATCTTCCGCGAACGAAGCTCGTGGCCACGCCGCCCGGGAGGTTATGCTTTTCCAGAAGCACGGTCCTCAGACCCGCTGCTGAAAGCCTTGATGCAGCGGCCAGACCTCCGTTTCCGGCTCCGACCACTACAGCGTCGTATTCGTATACCATATGATACCTTCCGCTCCGCCTTTTATCCTCCAGAGGAATGAAGGAGGCCTCGGGCGGAGCAATGTTTTTACCGTAAGCGGACTTCAGACGTGACCGCACCGGCATCACAGCGCATCTTTAGGGCAGTTTTTGACGCATTCCATGCAAAGGATGCATTCTGTACCGTTTCTGCGGCTTCGGGAAACGTCCGTGACGTCGACGTCCATGGGACATACGCGCGCGCATCTGCCGCAGGAGATGCATTTTTCCGTGTCCGGTCTGATGCGTATCAGGGAAAAGTAGCTTGCAGGCTTGAGAAACACGGTAACGGGACAGATGTATTTGCAGAATGCCCGGTTGTCCTTCAAGGCAAAGGCGAGGATGATGCCGGCCGCGTAATATGATGCGTTTCCAGCGATGAAAGCCCAGAACATTATACTTTCCGCGTCTTTCACCTTCAGGAGGAACAATGCGGCTACGAATGCGGCCGAGGCCGCGAATACGGCATACCGTATCCATCCGATCTTTCTTCGATTGTGATCCGCAGGCACCCTGAACGGAAGAAAATCAAGCACCATGGCGGTCCAGCATGCGTACCCGCACCACCCTCTGCCGAATATCAGAGGCCCGAAGAGCTTTGCAACGGCATAGTGGATGGTGGCCGCTTCAAACACACCGGTGAAAAGATAATACCAGAAGCCTTCGATCTGCATGTTCTCCCCGCGCCACAGCCC
>JAGDBK010000016.1 GCA_017959065.1 Clostridia bacterium
GAATCACAAGTGTTTTTTTCATCTGGTTATGCGATCCTCCGCCTAGTTTCTTATAGATTATTTTTAATAGATTATATCAAATCGGCGTTATTAAGTCAACCGACAGAAAGTGCATATACAGGCCTGAGATGCTTCCGGAAAAGGAGCAAGGCTGTACGTTCAGCAATGACCGTACAGCCTTGATAATAATGAACTTATACGTATACCTGGCTTATCGGAGAGTCCCGTCAAGGAATTCCGAAACGACCTTCTCCGCTCTGGAAAGATCCGGCGCACCGGTCACCGCTCCGATCTCCCTTATGCAGCAGTTCGAAGCTGCGCTTCCGAGAAGAGCGGAATCGTAAACGCTTTTCCCCATGGAGATACCGGTAACGAATCCTCCCATGAAGGCATCGCCCGCGCCTGTCGTATCGACTACCCGTTCACAGTTGAATGCGGGTATCTCTATATCCTCCACGAGCACTCCGGATTTTCCGAGTTTGACGCCGGCTATCCTGACCCCGAACGAATGAATGAATGAAACTATCTCCTTCGGATCGGAAGTACCGCAGATCTCCCTGGCCTCGTCGAAACTGGGAATGAATATGTCGCAGTAAGGAAGAGCCTCGCGGATCCTCGGAAGCCAGATCCCGTCCGTCGCCCATGTGGAATCCATCGCGGTCATGACCCTGCGGGCTTTCGCGCGCATGAACAGATCCTTAAGCTTACCGCCTTCCAGTCCTCTGAGTCCCATTACGCTTCCGATATAAAGGATACCGGTCTCGCCGAGCAGTTCGTCCGAGATTGATGTCCCGTCAAACTCATTGTTGGATTTTCCGTAATAGGCAAAGTGCCTTTGCCCGTCCGGCTCGCACAGGACGATGCTCACGGATGTCCTGTTTTCCGCCGAGACCAGCACTCCGGAAGTATCGATACCTTCCTTCTGAGCTGATTCCGTCAGGAACTTTCCGGGCGCGTCATCGCCCACTATCCCGCCGAGACATACTCTCGCCCCGAGCCTTGAGGCATTTACGGCCACATTCAGCGCATCACCGCCGGTCTTGTAAGAAATCGATTCAAGCGGTTTCGTATCTACACTGAAAATGTCTTTCTCCACCGGAGAGGCAATGATGTCATATACTATGAGACCGGCGGAGATAATATCAAATCTCTTTCCCATTTCAATACCTGCAGACAAACGGTCCGGCGTCAGTCATCAAGTCTGAAGAACTTTCTGTCTACGGCAAAGATGTCGCGGACCACACCGAGGGCGGTGTCGTAATCCATCTGACCCATCTCGATCTTCTGAGCAACGACCTCGGCGTACTGATGCTTGATAATTACGGCCTTGGCATAACACCAGTCCATGCAGTATGCGTCGGTAAAGAAGCCCGCCTGACGGTTGGACGGAAGCATATCCATTCTTTCGGAGATGATCTGTCTGATATAGGTCGGGAAGAAGTTATGCCACCAGAATCCGTCCATCTGGAGATTCGGGAGCTCGCGGCAGAGAGTACACCATGCCTGGTCCGCATGAAGGCTTGCGACATGGATCTCGAACTTCAGATTGCTGTATTTGTTGATTATCTTGGCAAGCTCGAAAATAGTCTCGGGTCTCATGTAGGAACCGGTCTCGTGAGGAAGAGGCTCCGCTCCGAGCGAGTACTGAATGATGATCTCTTTTCCGGTGGTCTTCTTTATCTCTGAAACCTTGTCGAGGAACAGCGTGTTAATAAAGTTGGCGTATACGTCACGCTCCCAGGTGCCTGCGTTCTTGCGGTTTGCAAGCGCCTTGATCATATCCTCTTCGGTCACGTCATGATAATTCAGAGTCGTTGAGAAATGGGAAGCGTTGGAAAAAACGGTATCATAAGGAATGTGGTCGACATAGTGCTGAACTGCGGTGTATACGTCGTCGATCGTCTTGATCTTCTTGGGATAGTTGCAGTCTACCTCGGGATTGATTCCGATAGCGAGAGGAGGACCGGGAATATCCTCGTTCCAGGCATGCTCAAGCTCAAGGAGCGCAGCGTCGTTGATTCCCCACTGGTCGCGGCAGAAGAACGCCCACTCAAGCGAATACATAAGCATGTCGTCGCATTTGTGTCCTTTGGCTCTCCAGAGCTCGGTCGAACTCTTCTCGATGTGAGCCATGTTGGCTATCTCCTTGGCCCTCTTGGGTCCGCAGCCTTTTGACTTGATGAGCTCATGACACTCTCTCCAGTTGTTCTCATTGAGCTCTTCGGTCCATCCGTACAGATCCTTGAGTATGATGCGGACTCCCCAGTAGCAGCTGGTGCCTCTTATGTACTTGACATAGGGGATCGCTCTTTCAAGACGGTAAACAGCCTCTTCCTCGGTGGGCTCCTCGGAAAGTCTGGATCCGTCGGGACATCCGGCGGCATACAGCTCGGATATTACCATGTGATAAAGGAGGATATCGTGAAGTCCCCTTGCAGCAAGATGATCCGCATCCAGATGGGTATGGATGTCAACAAGCGGCATTGCCCAAATGTCTTCGTAAAGTTTCTCGACAAGTTCCTTGTTAGCCATTTTGATACCGGTACGGCTAAGCCGTACAATCCTTTCTTATTTATCGGTTAAATTATATCAAATAGAAAATTATAAGTCAACCGACAAAGGGGGACATAATTATCATCAGAAAACGGTTTTGCCCTTTTCAGAGTACCCTGCTTTCACTGCTTTTCATCTGAAAAAAGAAAAATCCGGTGC
>JAGDBK010000114.1 GCA_017959065.1 Clostridia bacterium
AACGACAGCACTACCCTGACGCTGCTGAACGCGATCGGTCAGGCACCTCTTGGCCTGGGAGTGTTCCTCCTGTGGCCGATCGCCAAGAAGTTCGGCAAGCGCCGTACGATGCTTGTCGGTCTGGGGATAGCTTCGATCGCCAGTTTGACGATGTTCTTCCTTTCAAGAAATTTCGGCGCTGTGCTTGGACTCATGACCATCAAGGCCTTCGGCATGCTGCCGACCTACCTGTTTGCCGCCATGATGGCAGAAACAATGGATCATATCGAGTGGAAAAACGGCTACCGGTGCGATGGCTTTACGGCAACGATCAACAGTGTTACGTTGACGATCATGACGGGCCTGTCAACAACGATATTCAACTCCGGGCTGAAGATCGGCACGGCCAATGGTTACGTCGAGCCATTCACCGGAACAAACCTGACAGAGATCTTCTCGAAGATCACGCAGCGCGGACTGAGCGCACAGCTTCCGATGGAAAGCTACACGGCAAATTCCGCCGGTTCCTTCACCGTCGGTGTGATGCAGAGCGCGTCTACTCAGAACTGGATCGTGATCTGCACCTTCCTGATTCCGGCCATCGTGTTCTTCTTTATCGCGCTGACGATGGTGTTCTTTAAGGTCGAGGACGATGTGCCGCAGATGTCGCACGATATTTCCGAGCGCCATCGCGCTGAGGCAGAGGCGAAGGGCGAGGTGTATTATTCCCCCGAGGAAAAAGCCGCCATGGAGCAGGAGGAAAATGACCGTATCGCTGAAGAGACCCGCATCCTCGAATTGCGCGAAAAATGCGCGAAGAAGGGATTAAACTTCGACGAGGAAGAAGCGAAATATCAGGCTAAGCTTGCGGAAAAGAAAGCGAAAGAAGCCGCAAGGTCTGCCCGTAAGAACAAACAGTAATCTGAACGCACGACGGATATCCTTAGGGCGGCGGCGATGCCGCCGCCCCATTTCCGTTTTTGGAGGAAAAGCTATGAGACCCATTGAAATCATTGGTTTGACAGTTGCTTCCGCTGGGGCATTCGCTGCTCTTTCTGTTGCCAATTACAGGCGTTTTGTACCAAAGCCGCACGCAATGGGCAGTAAGAAAAACCCGGTTGAGGTTCGTAGAATGCTCGTCAAGTCTGACGGCCACAGCCTGTATGGGGAGCTGCTGCTGCCCCGGAATCACACGGATAAGCTGCCGACGGTGATCTGCAGCCATGGCTTTAACGGGTCCTATCGGTATTTTCGCAGTTCTGTCGGCATGTGCCTGGCCATGAGCGGATTCGCGGTTTACTGTTTTGATTTTTACGGCGGCAGCGTACACGGTAAAAGCGGCGGACGTATGACGGAAATGTCCGTCTTTACAGAACGGGACCAGCTGGATGACGTGATTGCCGCGATCAAAGCGATGGACTTTGTGGACCCCCAAAACCTCTTTCTCTGGGGAGAGAGTCAAGGCGGCTTCGTCACAGCGATCACTGCCGCTCATCACAATGAGGATGTAAAGGCAGTTGCCCTCTTTTATCCGGCCTTTTGTGCGCGAGATGACATCCGAAAGCACTATTCCTCTTTGGCGGAGATGCCGGACATTGTCGACATTATGGGCAAAAAAGTCGGCAAGGTCTATTACGAGAAGCTTTTTGATTTTGATGCCTATGCGGAGGCGGCCGAGTACACGGGCCCTGTACTGATCGTCCACGGTGACGAGGATCGGACGGTCAACGTATCCTACGGCAAGGAAGCAGCCGGGTGTTATCAAAACGCAAGGCTGGAAATACTGCCCGGAGAAGACCATGGATTTTCAGGTAAAGGAAAACTAAAAGCCACAAAACTGGTATACGACTTTTTTATCGGACAGATGGCAAAGGGTTGAGCAAACGATTCGGACTATGAGGAGTAAACATGAAAAAGAACGGCTTTAACGATAACTGGCTCTATAACGGAAGCAGGATCACGCTTCCCCATGACGCGATGCTGCATGAAGCGCGCGATCCGAAGGCAGCCTGTGGGTCGGCAGGGGGATTTTTCCCCGGCGGGGAGTATGTGTATGAAAAGGAATTTGAACGGCCTGCAGCAGCGCATGCCCTGCTGCAGTTTGAAGGCGTCTATAAAAACGCGAAGGTCTACGTGAACGGTGTTCCGGCCGGCGGCGCGGCCTATGGCTATATTCCGTTTTTCATTGATCTGGACCCGTACCTGAAGGACGGCCAAAACATCGTCCGTATTGAGTGCGAGGTTGTTCAGCCCGACAGCCGATGGTATTCCGGCGCAGGTATCTACCGTCCCGTGTGGCTGTGGACCGGCCCTGAGAACAGTATCGAACCGGAGAGGGTACGGATCAGTACCGTGTCGTACGCACCGGCGGTGATCCGCGTACAGTCGCCCCAAACAGTGACGGTCACGGTAGATGGCATTTCCGGAGAAGGCACAGATTTTGAACTGACGATCCCCAATGCGA
>JAGDBK010000115.1 GCA_017959065.1 Clostridia bacterium
ACGAAAAGGCACTGGAATTTGTAAAAGACTATTTCCAGATGGATTTCCGGAAATTCATATCCAGATATTTCAAGGGAGACCGGGCCCGGGAGATCGAAAAAAACATTACTCCGGAAAAGTACGGCAGACTATTTGACAGTCTTTCGGAAATACAGACTCAGATCATAAACGACTCGCTTTCAAAATACATCGTTGTCGCCGCGGGTCCCGGCAGCGGGAAGACCCGTGTCCTTGTCCACAAGCTCGCCTCTCTTCTGCTTATGGAGGACGTCAAGCACGAACAGATGCTGATGCTCACTTTCTCCCGAGCGGCGGCTACCGAGTTTAAAAAGCGTCTTTACGATCTGATCGGCAACGCCGCCAGATTCGTTGAGATCAAGACCTTCCATTCATACTGCTTCGATCTACTGGGCAAGATAGGAAGTCTTGAAGGAGTGGAAGACGTGGTAAAAAACGCTGCCGAGATGATAGAAAACGGCGAGGTGGAACCCGGAAGGATCGCGAAAAGAGTACTCGTCATAGATGAAGCCCAGGATATGGACGGGAACGAATACCGTCTGGTCCGCGCTCTTATGCGTCAGAATGAGGACATGCGCGTGATCGCCGTGGGAGACGACGACCAAAACATTTTTGAATTTCGCGGCTCGGATTCCAAATACATGCGGGACTTCATCGAAGAGATGCACGCCGTAAAGTATGAAATGACCGAGAACTACCGGAGCGGATCCGCCATAGTAGCGCTTGCCAACAGCTTCGCAAAAAGGATAAAGGGAAGGCTGAAGCACGAACAGATCGTTTCAGTCGTGGATGACCCGGGAACCGTGGAAATAACGCAGTATGACTGCCCGAATATGATGATCCCGCTCGCGGAGCAAATCGTCCGGGAGCGGGACAAAGGCAGTACGGCCGTGCTTACGAACACCAACGACGAGGCGCTTCAGATCACCGGTCTTCTGCTGAAAAACGGCGTGAGAGCCAGGCTTATCCAATCGATGGACAGCATGAAGCTGACCAACCTGATGGAGATCCGCCACATCCTGAATGTCATCGATTCCGGACTTCAGACCCCGGTAATACCCGGCGGTCTCTGGGAAAAAGCGAAAAAGTCACTCGTCAAAGAATACTCGACCAGCGCATGCCTTGAACACTGCCTGCGCCTTATGGAGGATTTTGAGATCTCCAACAGCATTAAATACCGCAGCGATCTTGACGAATTCATCAAAGAATCCAATTATGAGGATTTTTACGCCGACGAAAAAGGAACCGTGTTCGTATCCACCATCCACAAGGCCAAGGGGAGAGAATTCGACAGCGTGTATCTATTGCTCAATAACTGCCACCCGTACAGCGATGAGGAAAAACGCCGCATATACGTTGGACTGACACGGGCCAAGACCCTCCTCCGTATTTATTGCAACACCGACCTTTTCGCTGGATGCGACGTTCCTGAGATCATCCGAAAATATGACGATCGTCTTTACGCCGAACCCGACGAACTGATGCTTCAGATGTCATACAGAGACGTCGTTCTTGACTTTTTCAAATCAAGAAAAACGCTGACCGCCTCGCTGCGAAGCGGAGATGAACTGCAGATCGACGGCCCTTATCTGACAGCAGAGAGAGGCGGAAGGTCCGTCAGAGCCGCAAAGATGTCCAAGGCTTTCTACGATACCCTGGACAGTCTGTGCGGCAAGGGCTTCCGTCCGTCAGGCGCAAAAGTGCGTTTTGTTGTCTTCTGGAAAGGAGAGGGGGAAACCGAAGAGACCCCGATCATTCTGACAGATCTCAAGATGGTTAAAACCAAATGAAACATTCACACCGCCTCCGGCCGGGATTCTGGCTCGGGTTCATCGATTTTTTCACTGCCGGGCTCTTTTTCCTCGTTTATATGCCCCTGGGGGGACTTCAGAGG
>JAGDBK010000116.1 GCA_017959065.1 Clostridia bacterium
AACGGAAAGATCCGCGAACTGCTTCTGAAAGACAAGACGTTTCTCGATGACATCCAGGTTCAGATGAGCACGGCCCGCGAGTTTCTGTTCCTGGTCCGGCTGAGAAACGAGTCCGACGAGGAATCCTTCTCTCGCTTGAACCGCATCGAGAAATGCATCAACGAGCAGGGCTTCAACTGCAGACGCGCTGACAAAGACGACACTAAGCGCGTGATTGCCCGGTATTTCGGTGTCAGAACGACCGATGAAGCAATCGAGGACCACGACGGCGACAAGGCTGCTGAAAAGTGGATCATACCCGATTAAGTCATTTTTGCGACTTTTTTCAAAAAACATCTTGACAAAATGAAAATTCGGTTTATAATATTATGATTTAGCGGTGCACAGCTGAATGGGAGGCTTGGGGAATCAGGAGGGTTCTATGTATAAACTTGTTGATGATTCCGAAAGCCACAGATACCGTTCAGCGTGTTCAAGAATATTAACCGAGACGATAGATGAGTTGAAAGACAAATATGATATCATCTCTCAATTCACACTTGTGGGTAGTGGAGCGCGTAATCTGATTACCAGGAACGGAAACGGTCCCTACGATCTTGATTACAATCTTGAAATCATCAAAGCACCTGATAACGCTTGGAACAATTTGAAGCAACTGAAGGAAACAGTAAGAAACTGTTTGAATCATTCCGTTGGAGGAAATGAATTCTCAGACGGTAAAGATTCGACCGCGGTGCTCACGAGTATTCGCTATTTTACAGATGAGCCAAATGTTGAATTCAGCTTTGATGTTGCAATTGTTACCAGAAACGAATCAGGTACATTGATGAGGCTGATTCACAATAAAAATGCGTGGCAGTTCGGATCAAGCGGTCAATACACCTGGAATGAAGTCAAATCTTCCCATGATGTACTGAAAAAAGCAAAGTACATCAAAGACTCCGGTGGTTGGATTTTTGTGCGCAATAGATATGTGGAACTGAAAAACATGTATCTTGAGCGTCATGATAACGATCATCCCTCCTTTATCGTTTATGTGGAAGCCGTAAACGAAATCTATCAAAAAATCAAAGGAGGAAAGCGGAAATGAGCAAATCCGGACACGGTGTATCGAGCAATTCGCACTCTCAGTCACAGCGCGATAATTACTCCAACCAGCACAATCCCAACAATAGCGCATACAAAGCTGACCGTGATAACCACAGTAATCAATGCAATCCGAACAATGCTTCATATCACCAGAGCCGTGGTGAAAGCACAAAGAGATAACTGAATATCATCTCAATTAAGGCCGTCCGAAATAAATCGGGCGGCTTTTTCTATCTCAAAGGAGGCAAACAATTTGGCAAAGAAAAAACAGCTACCCGTTCAGGTAGACAAAGCGGAGGCACAGCTCAAAGATTTCTTTGATATGGTTGCGCCGTCCGCCGTCAAATTCATGGCTGATCACTTTATCTTCGGAGACACCTACAGATGCGTCTGGGCAGTCCGCGAGTATCCTCCGACGACCTCTGATCAGGCCATTCTCTCACGTTTCGGCGACAAGGAAAACGTGACGCTGCATATCTACAGCCGGTACGTCGACGCAGCCGAACAGCGCAAGATCATCCAGAACGCCCAGAGAAAGAACAAGATGCTGTCCACGTCGGAGGATCTGCAGGAGTCCATCAAAGGCGAAGGCAACATGAACGACGTAATCGAACTGCTCGCGGAGATGAGACGGACGAAGGAACCTCTGCTCCACTGTGCGGTATTCATCGAACTGTCGGCGAACAGTCTGGACAAGCTGTCTGAACTTCAGACCGAGGTATCGATGGAACTGACCCGCGAGAAGATCTCTGTTGACCGTCTGATCCTCCGCCAGAAGGAAGGCTTCATGTCGATCAGCCCCTGCGGATACAATGCCTTTGAAAAGCAGTTTGAGCGAGTCCTCCCGGCGTCATCTGTGGCGAATCTGTATCCGTTCAACTACTCCGGCAAGACCGATCCCAACGGCTTCTATATCGGAAAAGACAGATACGGGACGAACATCCTCGTAGACTTCGACCGCAGAGACGACGACAAGACAAACAGCAACATTCTCATCCTCGGCAACTCCGGCCAGGGTAAATCGTATCTGATGAAGCTCCTGCTCACGAACCTTCGCGAAGCCGGAAAGTCAGTGATCTCGCTCGACGCGGAACAGGAATACGAGGAACTGACCGACAACCTCGGCGGCTGCTATATCGACCTGATGTCCGGCAAGTATATCATCAACCCGCTCGAACCAAAAGCGTGGTCGGACGACGTCGACGAAGACAAAGACGCGCCTGAAGCGTTCCGGAAATCCACCAGACTGAGCCAGCACATCTCGTA
>JAGDBK010000117.1 GCA_017959065.1 Clostridia bacterium
ATAATGACAGTGCTTCTTTTGGGCGCCATCAGCGTTTGTATAATGTCCGTTTCTGTAGCTGCGGGCGGACGGGCTGATGATAACGAAAAGCTGCTTTTCATGGAGCAAGTATACCGCAACACAGAGACGAATGCCGTCGACACACAGGACGCTCAAGACAGGATTTGCGAAGTCCTAAAGAAGTATGTATCGCATGATATTGACGGTGCAATGGAAATAATAAATTCCTATTGGGAAGCTTGCCCGGAACTCAGGGCCGGGGATGCAAAGTCGGAATATGACCTGCTGGAAGAATACCTTAACGCAAACAACGTTTTTATCTACCGCGATGAAACATCCAAAACCGAAGATGAACGATCAGTCGGCTCGACGGACGTTCAGATGAACAGCGTTATCATTGCATATGATCAAGGCAATGAAGACTGGATTGTGACCGGTGGAGGATATTGGATTAATACAAATTATCTGAATGATGCACCGATAGTCCTTGTCGGATCGGCAAATGTCGGGGGAATGGATGCAATCGGTTTTGCGCTGATGAACACATCCGGTACGACTCCCACGCTGTTGTCATGTTCCGGGTACGTGCATAACGGATTTGGCGGCAGCATAGACCTTTATAATCCGGCAAATGCCAACAGCAGCAGCGGGCTGGTATTTCAATTTCAGGATTATGTAGAAAAGATCGATCCTTTTGATTCGGCATATATGGGATACGGCTTTGCGGCACAGGGAGTATACAGTTTGAATTTTTATCAATACAATGGGCAGGCAAGATCCTACTATGCACATTCATGGAATAAAAACCATATTAATTCTATCGGAGTGAGTACGACCGGGATCACTGTTTCATGGACAAACTCGGCATACGGATGGGAAGTGTACAATACTTCCGACACCAATTTCTGACGAAATCGCCTTTGACTTCCGACGAAAAACAGAACAGGAAGAACAGGGAGGACCGGAGATGAAAAACTTTATCCTGGGATTGACTATGTTTGTGACAGGTTTTTTGGGGGGCGTGCTCCTTATTGCCGCGCTTGTATGCGCTCCCGAGAGCCCGTGGTGGATGAACGGAACCGAAGGGATATTCAACGGTATCGTTTCGACGAAACTGTATATTCCTTTAATCATCTGCATTGTATTTACTGTCACCGGCCTGGTGAAGGCAAACGGTGAAACATAAAGGTTATAGCAGCATAAAGGGACAGGGGAAGGCCGCACCGTTCAGGCGCGGCCTTCCTGTTTTTTCCGGATCCGTCCGGGGCCTGCTTTGTGCCGAAGTGCAGTTATTCTGCGGGCACATCCGCAGCATTGCCGGACACGGCCGGGATGTTCAGCAGCGTGCTGCCGTCCGTGATCACGCCCGGAAGCTTGCCGTCCCAGTTATCGTAGTACATCTTCGACAGGACCTTGTCGGTCAGGCTCTCGGAGATCAGCCGGTAGGCCTCGGCTTCCGCCTCTGCCTTTTTCACGAGCCGGTACGCTTCGGCGTCCGCTTCGATCTGCTTCACGTCCGCGGCGGCCTTCGCTTCGATGACCTTCTGCTGCGCTTCGGTCTCGGCCTTCAGCTTGTTCTGCTGTGCCACCTGCTTCGCTTCGACGGCATTCGTGAACGCATCCGTGAAGTCCATGTTCTCAATGGCGGTGCTGTTCACCATGATGTTGTAGCCGGTCAGCTTCTCCGAAAGCGACTGCTCGATGGCCATCGCCAGCGCGGTGCGCTCAGAGACGAGCTCTTCCGCCGTATATTTCGCGGTGCAGACCTTGACAGCTTCCTGCACGGTCGGGACGATGATCTTAGTATAGTAGTCCGAGCCGATCGTCCGGTAGATCGTCATCGCGTCCTTCGAGCTGATCTGGTAGTTCAGGGTATAGACCATGGTCACTTCCTGGATGTCCGAGGAGAAGCAGCTTAAGTTCTCCGTCGCCCGCTGGATACGGTTGTCCATCTTAATGACCTTCTGCCAGGGGGCTTTCATGTGGATGCCCGAATCTAATGTATAATCCGCGACCCGGCCGAACGTCGTCAGCACACCGGTGTGGCCGGTCGGGACCTGCGTGAAGCAGTTGATGACAAGCAGCGCTGCGATCACGATGACTGCGATGAATGCAGGAAGCGCTGCGAACCTGACGCTTTTCTTTTCGTTCTTCATGGTATAGTGTTCCCTTTCTTTTTCTGTGTATGGTTATGCGCGGAAGGTAAAAACTTTATGTTTCGCGCCGAATCGTTACGAGTATTATTATACAGAAACCCCGGAAAAAATAACGGGAAGCCCGGCGGGGATAGGAAGTGGTATTTGCAGACTTTCGGCAAAATAAGGTCGAAAACTGTTTTCCGGGCCCGGGAAGACATTGGAATACTCATTTATCATTGAATACAGGCTTGACATCCGGAAAGAAATCTGATATAAAAAGCAAGGCTGAATAAAATAAGAAAGGAGGTTATCACAATGATCATGAAACAGCTGAACGATCGAATCGAATATAATGTGATGACCTCGGTTTGCGCTTATTTGGCCTGATGAATGGATAGAAGCATACAGAACCGCGGCATTTATGCTGCGGTTTTTTTATGCCCAATCTCGGCTTGATTTCAAAAAGAAGTATTCGCAGACCGGGTCATCCGGAAGTATCTCCGGCGAAAGTCGGATGCCAGAAAAACATACCTCTTAAACGGAGGGATCAGTTATGCGAAAAATATTATCTTATTTAAAACCATATAGAGGAAAGATCGCCCTCACGACACTGCTGATGGCGGTCTCGGCGGTCTGCGACCTGCTGCTCCCGACCCTGATGGCAGACGTGCTGGATAAAGGCGTCTACGGCGCGGCAGAAGCGAACACGCTGGGATTTATATTGAAGACTGCAGGCTGGATGCTGGGACTGTCTGCCGTCAGTCTTGCTGCCGTGACCGGCGGATACTGGATGGTCTATCATGTCGTCGCGGGCTATACGCAAAGTCTCCGCTCGGCGCTCTTTCAGAAGATCCATACGATGACGATGGAGGAAGTCGGAAAGATCGGGACGTCCAATCTGGTCACCCGCATCACGCATGACGTGGGATCTTTGAACGACGTGATCTCGATGCTCTGCGGGAGCATCCTGATCATTCCGCTGATGCTGCTGGGCGGCGTGGGCCTCTGCATGCGCAAGGACGTGACGCTTTCCCTCGTGATCCTCTGCGCGGTGCCGCTTCTTCTGGGCGCGGGAATGCTGCTAGGAAAACGGATCGAGCATCTTTGGGAGGTCGCGGACGAATACTGCGACAAGCAGAACGATCTCGTACGGGAGCGGCTTCGCGGCATTCGCGTGATCCGCGCGTTCGGCCGGGAGAAAAAGGCGCACGAGCAGATCACGCACGCGACCCATGTGATGGCGGAAAACTTTATCCGTTCCAATGTCACGATGGAGATCATTGACCCTGCGGCGGTTTTCGTGCTGAATATCGTCGCGCTGCTGATCATTTATCTGGGAAGCGTGCGGATGGAACGCGGCAGCGGTCTGAGCGCAGGAGATATCTTTGCGATCATTCAGTACATCAACATCATCCTCGCCGCGATCATGTCCGCATCCTATGATATCGTCATGCTGCCTCACGTCAGGGTGGCGATCCGAAGACTGAGCCAGATCACCGAATCAGACGGCACAGAAGACGAGCGGCCTGCTGAAGGACTGCGCTTTTCCGGAGACATCGAGCTTCAGCACGCAGGGTTTACCTACCCCGGGAGCAGGCTTCCGGCGCTTTCAAATGTGGACCTGTACATTCAGAAGGGGGAATGGGTCTCCGTGATCGGCGGGACCGGTTCCGGTAAAACGACGCTTGCAGACCTTCTGATGGCCTTTCGCACTCCGACGGAAGGAAAGCTTCTGTTCGACGGACGGGACGTTTCGGAGATCTCCCTGAAGGACATTCGCGCGAACGTCAGCTGCGCGATGCAGAAATCCATGCTGTATGCCGGTACCGTCGAGGAAAATCTTCGGATGGGAAAGCCGGATGCGACGGATGAGGAACTGTGGGAAGTGCTGGAACTTGCGCAGATCGCGGACTTCATCCGTGAGAAGCCCGAAGGGCTGGCATTCAAGCTGGAATCCTCGGGTGCCAATATTTCCGGCGGGCAGAAGCAACGCCTTTCGATCGCGCGGGCGCTTCTGAAGGACGCGCCGGTCTATATCTTCGACGATTCGTTCTCTGCGCTGGATTTCATGACCGAAGCGAAGGTGCGGGCTGCGTTGAAGGAGAAACTGAAGGGGAGGACCTGCATCGTCATTACGCAGCGCGTGGTGTCCGCCATGCATTCCGATAAGATCATCGTCCTGTCGGACGGGGCCGTCGTCGGAAACGGCACGCATGAGGAGCTTCTGGAAACCAGCGCTGTTTATCGGGAAATCTATCTCTCGCAGACGGGAGGTGAGATACTGTGAGCAGTAATGAAAAGAAAAAAGAAAAGGGAAAGTACCGGATCTTTGACAAAACGGGCAGGCGCCTGATGAAGGAGATGAGACCGCTTCGCGGCTGGATCCTGCTTGCAGCCGTATTCTGCCTGCTGCTGATCGGCTGTGCGGCCGCATTGCCGGAGCTGATGGGAAAAATGATCGACCGGCTCTACGACTGGTCGAAGAACAGGACGCCGGGGCTTGCGAAGAGCCTGCTGCCCGGACTGGGGATCCTGCTCGGCCTCTATGCGCTGAAAAGCGGTTTAAACTACGGAAAATACTATATGCTGCAGACCGTCGTCAGCCGTTATTTCTGCGCGGACCTGCGGATCCGGATCTCGGAAAAGCTGAGCCGCCTTCCGGTCTCATACATGGATAAAACGCCCGCGGGCGACATCATTGACAGGATGACGGACGACGTCAGCGAGATGTCGTCGAGCATCTACTGGATCGCGGATATCCTTCTCTCAGGCTTTCTGCAGATGATCGTGATCGCCGTGATCCTGTTCCTTACCGACTGGCGGCTCGCGATCCCTGTCGTCCTGCTGTCGCCGCTGTCCGTACTGCTTTCCTCGAAACTTGCCGGACAGGGCGATGAGCACTGGAGCAATCATTTCGAGCTGGGCGGAAAGCTGACGTCGCTTGCCGAAGAGGCGTTTACCAATTACCCTGCCACGAAGGCTTTCAATGCCGAAAAAACGATGCAGAAAAAGTATGAGAAGCTCTCGTGGGAGCATCAGAAAAGCGGTGTGCTCGGCTATTTCATGTCCTCGATCGTACAGCCGGTCATCGCTTTCGTCACTGCGCTGGCTTACATCGCCGTGGCTGTCGTGGGCGGCAT
>JAGDBK010000118.1 GCA_017959065.1 Clostridia bacterium
AAAACAAAATTGAAAGAGCTTATGATATTCTACCTTGAGAACTGTCCCTATTGCCGCAAGGCGAAGGATGCTTTGAAGGATCTGAAAAACGAAAATCCCGCTTATGAAAAAGTGAATATAAAGTGGATAGAGGAGACGCGCTCACCGGAACTGGCGGACAGTTATGATTATTACCGGGTCCCCAGCATCTTTTACGGCGACGAAAAGCTGTATGAATGCGATCCGCGCGATGATTATGATGAGATCCGGCGGCAGGTCGAGAAGACTCTGAAAACTGTAGCTGCGAACACCGCCGCGACTGCCCGACTTACCGGAACAGGAGTATAAATCATATGGATATACCGCTTAAAAGCAGGACTTGCTCGATCATTTTGAAAGTGATCGTAATTCTCTCGGCTGCGTTCGGCGTATTCCTCAGCGCCTATGCGTCAAAGGACACCTTTATGGGCGGCAGCAGGGTGTTTATGTTCTTTACGATACAGTCCAATATCGCGCTCGCGCTGATCTCGCTGATCGGCTTGGTTTTACTTCTCAAAAACCGCCGATTCGGCAGCGTCTGGTATGTGATCAAATTCGTCGGAACGGTCTCGATCACGCTGACAGGCGCCGTATTCACGTTCGTACTTGCGCCGACACTCGGAGAATACGCGTGGAACGCTCAGAACGTACTGACGCACGTCGCCGTTCCCGTTGCCGCGATCGCCGACTTCTTTGTGACGGGCATATACGGCAATATTCGGAAAAGGAGCGTCTTTTTTGCAATCCTTCCACCTTTGGCATACGCGGTTTACGCAGGGATCGGATACGCCGCCGGATGGGAATTTGCCGAAGGGATCAACTATCCTTATTTCTTCCTGAACTGGGGAAGTCCGGCGGGAGCCTTCGGATTTGTAAATGAACTGCCGTTTATGGGTTGTGTCTGGTGGATCCTTGCTTTGCTCTTACTTTTGCTGTTTGTCGGATTTCTAAATTTGCTGATAATCGACGGCATCAAAAAAACTATGAAAAAACGCGCGACCCGAACGTAAAACGTCCGTCGCGCAAATAAGCCGGATCGGGATGAAAAAGACTCAAAAAGTGCGTGCAGTTATCATATTACGCATTCTATTAAAGATTCAGCGGCGAGAGCGATCCCGCCGCTGTGCGTTATGTAGTTTCTTTTGTGAGCGGCACGCCCACCTCGATCATCAGCCGGACGCCGAGACGGAAGCCGTAGGAGAACGCCTCGACTTCCGCAAGGGAGTGCATTACGTTCATCGCCTCGTCGTACTTTTCGAGCGTTTCCTGCTGCTTGTCGGTCAGCGTTTCGCTGAGCTCATCCCGGTTCCTGCCCATCAGTGAGAGCAGGTGCTTATACCGCCTGTTCTCCGTCAAAATCGCCTCGTGCGGATTTACGTTGCCGTACCACAGATCTTCAAGCAATGTCATACGTAAATCACCTCCCGCAGTACGGTCTCCTCGGCGCGGTTTCGGATGTTGTTCATGCGCCCGACCCAGTATAGCTGATCGCGGCGTTTCATCGCCTCGTCCACGCCCTCGTCCTTCGCCATTTGTTTTACGAGTTGAAAGAGCATTTCCTCCGCCTGTTCGTCCACTTCGCGGAGATGGGATTTCAGATTTCCGTTCATCCGCATCACGTTGACGGCGGTGGGCTTGTTTTCTTTGAGGTACTGATAGTGTCTCTGCCCCCAGATACCGACTTGTCCGATCCAACTGTCCTTCATTTTGACACCTCCATAACTTTGATTTTCTTTGTCGGAGCGTCGATGATCTTGATCAGCAGTTCGTTCACGACATCCACGCATCCGTCCTCATCGATGACCTGCTTGCGGTATTCGTTGATCCCCTTGACCAGCGCCCGCCATTCAAAGTCGTCCAGTACAATGTGCCTCTTGGGTTGCTTTATGTATTTCATAGCCTCCCCGCCTCCTTTCACGCATATGGTAGCAAAGGGCGTGGAAAAAGACGAATCTGCGGATTCTTTCTGTAAACAGAAAAGCACCGGGACTACATTTCTGTAATCTCGGTGTTTTCTTGCCTTAACCGCGCTAATTCAGTTGTTTTTGACCTTTTTCAAATTACTGCCTTATCACGGTCGGGCCTTGCCCTCCCGTTTGTTATTAATTATAAATTTTTACCGATTACACCGGTTACACCGGCATGGTCGCCAAAGCTCATCTGTAATACTTGTAATAGGCTATGACAGTCCTCTCCTCATTCCCGTGCTCGATGTCGGGGGCGGTTATCACCACCCCGTCAAGAGAGAGCAGCTCCCACGCTTTCATGTCCACTATTTTTGTTCTCAGAAGGATGTTCTGAGAAGCGTAGACCAGAAACTCGTCGCCCTTTATGACCAAAGCTCCGTCTTTTCCGATTATCTCATCGACATCTTCGTGCCGTTCACTGACATATTTGATATGTCTTCCGTCCAGCTTCTTGGCCATTTTGATCCTGAATGCCTTTGAATCTTCCTCTTTGCGTCTTGAAAACAGTCCCATCGGCTTAACCCTCCCGATCGAAAGCTGATCTGATCCTCTCCGCCCGCCGATCTGTCAAATATCAGCCGTATGTTCATCCCCTTCAACATGCGCTTATAAGTTCTGAACAACACGTGAACACGATTGTTTGCGGCGGGTGGATGTTCTGCATAATAATGAAGAAAAATGCTCAAAACTATTGCTTTTTAATAATTTTGGGATATACTAATTAAAGTCTTTTGAAGTCCTGTTCGCGATTTAATATTTGGCATTTTTTCGATGCTGTGTAAGACCGCTTGTATTCTAGCACACGCAAAAAACCTTTACAAGCGGAAATTGCCGAAGTGGAGGTGACAGGTATGCTGCCGCTGGACATTTTAGACAAAAACGCAGAGGAGATTCTCGATAAACACGGTTTGTCCATGGATCAGATCGAGATGGCAGTCATGATAGACCTTGACCGGGAGGAAAAGTATAGCCGAAACTGGCTAGTTTTTTCCAGCCGGTCAAGGTCTGTTTATTATTTTACAGGTGACGGCGCCGTCTTCGACGCGTATGACGTGGATTACTATACCGAGCCTCTGATAGAAAACTTCTCGGGTTCTGTCCGTTTCATCTACAACAGGCATGAAACGAAAATGCCTGTCATCCCAGAGGGGACTGGGGAAGCGGAGAAAAAGCGTCTGATGGATGAATACGACAGGGACGCAAAATCCGTGATCGTCTGCTATGCGACGAACAAATGCAAGAACAAGCTCAATGCTTTTCTTACACTCATCGACCGGATGGCATTCAAAGGCGAGACTGTCAAGGAAGACGACGAACTGTTCAAGCAGTTCACGGAAGTTTGCCCGAAATGCGGACGCAGCTACCCCGACGGAACAAAACAGTGTCCTTACTGTGACAAGAACAAGAAATTCGTGTTCCGTATGTTCGCCTTCTACAAGCCGCACAAGTGGCGCTGCCTTCTGGTGCTTTCTTGCATGATGATAAACTCGTTCATCCTGCTCATCACGCCTTATCTGCAGAACAAGTTCCTGCTCAATGAAGTACTTAATCCGGAAGGCGGACACCACGCAGTTGAATGGGTGATCGCCACGATCAGCGCCATTGTCGGACTCAATCTCGTGAACACGTTCACGGATATCTTCCAGCACAGGGCAGAACAGTATATGAGCTGCCACGTCACCGACACGATGAGAAAGACAATTTTCGAGAAGGTCCAGACCCTTTCCCTTTCCTTCTTCGGCAGCAACTCAGTCGGAAACATAATCACCAGGATCGAGAACGACGGACCAGCCGTAGCAAACTTTTTCGGCCTCTATATTCCAAACACGATCTGGAACACCGTGAACCTGATCGGAATGATGATCATCGTGTTCTCGATGAACTGGAAGCTGAGTCTTATCATTCTGGCTCCGGTTCCGCTCCTTTTCATTCTTTACAGGACAAGAGAGCCGAAATACTACAAAGCCGCATCCAGGACATTCAGGGCCAGATCTTCGATGAACGGCATGGTCAATGACTCGCTCTCCGGCATCAGGGTCGTCAAGGCGTTTGCAAAGGAAGTTGACGAGACCCACAGATTCAGGAAATTCGCCGAAAAGGACAGACAGGCCAATCTCTACCAGAACCTGATGTACCTTTCATTCTTCCCGCTCGTCGGTCTGCTCATCGGTATGTCCTCGCAGGTGATCTGGAGCATCGGAGGTGCCGAAGTCATCAACAAGAACATGTCATATGCGGATTTCGTCACGTATTTCTCGTATGTCGGACTCGTTTTCTCTCCCATAAGATACTTCACCACCAACTTTGCCGATGCGCTGAACCACGCGGTCAATTCTGCACAGCGTTTCTACGAGACGATGGACACCAAGCCGGATATCATTGAAACTGTTGACCAGATCACACCTGAGTCGATCAGAGGTGATATTGAGCTCAAAAACGTCAATTTCAGCTATGACCTGAACCGTCCCATCCTGAAGAATGTTTCCATGAAGATCAACCACGGCGATCAGATCGGTCTCGTCGGTCACACTGGGGCGGGCAAGAGCACCATCGCCAACCTGATAACAAGACTTTACGACCCGTCCAGCGGATCCATTCTAATAGACGGCATCGATATAAAGAAGATCAATCCCGACGTGCTCCGGAAAAACATGGCGATCGTTTCGCAGGAAATATTCATTTTCCGCGGAACGGTGGCGGACAACATCAGATACGCGCGTCCCGATGCCTCTCTTGAGGAGGTCATCGACGCCGCCAAGGCTGCAAATGCTCACGACTTTATAATGGCAATGCCCAGAGGATATGACACCATAGTCGGCATCGGTTCATCCAGAGCGATGTCCGGCGGAGAACAGCAGCGCATCTCGATCGCCAGAGCGATACTTCTTGCACCGAAAATCCTCATACTCGACGAGGCAACGGCTGCAATGGATACAGAGACCGAGCGCCTGATCGGTAAGTCTCTCGACTCTCTTGTCGAGGGCAGGACATCAATTTCCATAGCGCACCGTCTTTCCACTCTTAAAGGGTGCAACAGACTCAATGTCATAGAAGACGGCGAGATCGTGGAATCTGGTACTCACGAAGAACTGATCAGGCTCCGCGGTATATACTACAAGCTTTACAAACTCCAGAGCGAAGCCAACAAGAAGATCGTTGTAGGCGGCTGAGAACGGTAAAGGAGAATCAAAATGAGCGACGAAAAAAAGATCAATGTATCTGCGGAAGAAAACGAGGAAGCCCTCGTAGACGCCCTGTTCGCTAAAAGAATATCCTATGATCTGACCCCCGATAATTCAAGATTCTTCCTTTCGGAAGGCGGGCTCATTTCCATGGAGCTGAGCGTTCCCGACAAGGAAAAGGAATTCTTTGAAAGGGTCATCATAATCAGGTCATTTCCCATTTCTAATCCCACCGGTTTTCTGTCGGTACGCGCTCCGGACTCGAGAGGCAGCGAAAAAGGTGAAGAGATCGGGATAATTCATGATATTAACGACTTCCCGGAAGAGACCGTCAAGATTATTTCGGAAGAGCTCGACAAGAGGTATTTCATTCCCGAGATAACAAAAGTGCACTCGATCAGGGATAAATACGGTTTCAGCTACTGGGACTGCGACACCAGTTCCGGAAGGAGGACTTTCATTGTCAGCAACCCGTATTCCAACATCCGCCTTCTTGATGACGGAAGACTTCTCGTTGAAGACATGGACGGCAGCAACTTCTGCATACCGGAAAAGAAGAAGCTCGATAATTCAAGTCAAAGGAAAATAGAAGCCTTCTATTGATAAGATTGCATGATTGCAACTGCAGAAAGACTTCACCGGAAGGAGTGTTTTCATGAAGCTGCTTTACACGCTCTCGGATGCTGAACAGTCTGTTTTCGACAGTTCGAAATCCGGAGACGACAGTGAAAGAATAATGTACTGTCTTCCCTACAACTACGAAGACGGACAGGTAGTCAAGGGAAAATTGATTATAACCAATCTCTTCATGTACAAGATCAGTGAAGGGTCTCTGGTCAGAAAATTCGATTTTAAGGAAATGACAGATTTCCTTGTCGAATCAATGCTCGGAATATCCGCATTCATGGCAAAGATCAACGGACATCTTGAGCGGGTCTGCTATTTCATGCCGGGCAGATATCTTGCTCAGTACACCGTCATTGCCAAAGGATGCAAGAGAATTTCTGACGCGATAGCCAAGGATCAGGATCCGGGCGATCCTGTTGAAAACAAGGAACTTGACAATTTCTGTGAAAAATGCGGGGCACCGCTCATCAGAGGTTCCAAGATCTGTCCTCACTGCAGGAAAAAAGGCGGTTCGATCAAGAGACTGTGGGCTTTGACCAAAGGCATGAGGCTGATACTCATGTTCCCAGTTTTCGCATCCGGAATATCTTTTATCCTCAGTTTCATACTTCCTTCGATCCAGCAGCGGGCGATCGACGGGTATATGAACAATCCTGACGTGACTTCTGCAGCGCTGGGCGGATTCATTGCGATCGCCGTCTCGCTGATCGTTATCGACCTGTTCCAGAGGAGCATGTCGGTGCTGCAGACCAGACTTACATCGGTCTCCGGAACAAGGTTCATCTTCCTTCTCCGCTCCGTGGTATTTGAAAAGATCCAGAATCTCAGTACCGCATCGATCCAGCAGAAATCCACAGGTGACCTGATGAGCCGTTTGAACAACGATATCTTTACGGTACAGTCATTCATGACGGCCCAGATTCCCGATATAGTTAACCAGATACTCTCTTTCACCCTTGCAACCGTGATCCTTCTGGTCGTTAAGCCGGAACTCTGCCTGTTCGTGTTCCTTCCCATAATTCCGGTGTGCCTTATCGCAAGACGGTTCTGGGCAAAGATCGCAAAATTCTCAAGGATCAACTGGATCAAATCATACAGCGTATCATGTTTCGAGCAGGACGTTATTCAGGGCGAACGCATAGTAAAGTGCTACGGCCGTGAAAAAACTGCCGTCAAGGACTTCAAGAAATATGTCGATATCAGGACAAAATACTGGACGCATTCGTCACAGTATTCCACAACGGTTTCCTCCATTCTCGGCTTCCTTTTCATGCTTGGTTCGTTCATAATCCTATACTACGGAAACATTCTTGTATTCCACGGGAACATCTCCCTCGGTGAGCTTTACAAGTATACGGCATACACTTCGATCATATACGCTCCTTTGAGATCGTTCCTCGCTCTTCCTTCAAGCCTGGCAACAGCATTCACTTCGATCAACAAGATCACAGAAATACTTGACGAAGAACCCGAGATATCTGATATTAATCTTCCCATCGACATCAGGGTCGAAGGAGATATCAGCATCAAAAACATCACTTTCGGATACAATTCCTACAATCCGGTCATCGAGAATTTCTCACTTGAGATCCATCAAGGCGAGATGATAGGTATCGTTGGTGCATCAGGTTCCGGAAAAACGACACTGATCAACCTGATTATGCGTCTTTATGATGTTAACGAGGGCGCAATCGAGATAGACGACGTGAACGTCAAAGACATCTCGCAGCATACGCTTCGTTCAAGTATGGGCATCGTTCTTCAGGAGACTCACCTTTTCCACGGTTCGGTGAGAGACAACATCTGCTATGCAAAGCCGTACGCCACCGAGGAAGAGATCATAGAGGCTGCGAAGCTTGCCAACGCTCACGACTTCATCTGTTCCCTTCCTCAGGGTTATAACACGATAATCGGAGAACGCGGTTTCTCGCTATCCGGCGGAGAACGTCAGAGAATAGCCATAGCCCGTGCAATGATCCACAATCCCAAGATAATCATCCTTGATGAAGCCACCGCCGCTCTGGACACCGAGACGGAGAAGATGATTCAGGACTCTCTGAACCAACTCATGAAAGGCCGTACTACGATTGCCATCGCGCACAGACTTTCGACTCTGAGAAACGCCACAAAGCTCGCGGTGCTCGACGACGGTCATCTTGCTGAATTCGGAACTCACTCCGAACTTCTTAAAAAGAAAGGCATTTACTATAAGCTCGTCATGGCACAGAGACTCCATGCGGTCAAATAATCATATAATCTGGTAATTCATGGCAGGGGATCCTTTCAGTAAGGATCCCCTGCTCTCTTTTTTACAATTGATTATCCGCTTAGTTTATTCGGAAAATCATATTCGGGAATCCGACGCATTCTCTGTCATCATTCTTAGGCGAAAAAAGCTTGAAAAGAACAATGCCTTATGTTAGAATGTTAAAGTACCGCAAAAAGGCATTTGCCCACTCCCGATACTTTACCCTGCCGGTGTTATGGAATTGACAGACGTGTTGGACTCAAAACCAAGATTGCCGTTTCCCAACCCCGGAGCCGGAAACCCCTGATATATAAGGGTTTTTGAAAATTGAATATCACGGTTTTTTCGAAATCGACCTCCTGACCGACCTCATTTTTCACGGTCTCTTTGAGGCGGTTTCGTTAAAATACACTTGCCGGTGTGTTGGAATTGGCAGACGAGGAGGACTCAAAATCCTTTGCCAGCGATGGCGTGCGGGTTCGACCCCCGCCACCGGCACCATCCCGAAAGCCTTGTTAATCAAGGCTTTCGGGATTTTTTTGCGCCGGAACGCAGCTCAATTTGCAGTTTTTTACTTCGGATAATACGGCATGATCGCCTCAGCAGAGGCCACCTTGGAGCTGAAATCGAGGAGGGTGTAGATATTGCTCGTGGTGGAAATGTCGCTGTGTCCGAGCCACTCCTGAATATCCTTCAGCGCCACGCTGTTTGCATAAAGCAGCGTCGCGCAGGAATGGCGCAGATCGTGGAAGCGGATGCGGCGCATACCGTGGTTTTCGAGAAACTCCGGGAACCCCTGCGTCAGATGAGCTGGCTTGATCCTCCCGCCCAGATCGTT
>JAGDBK010000119.1 GCA_017959065.1 Clostridia bacterium
GTGGAAAGCGCAAAGGTCGGCGATAAGCTGAACTTCCAGGTTTCCCGTGAAGGAAAGCTGATATCGGTCGAAGTCACCGTCTTTGAAAAGACCGTCGAAGCGGAAGAGGAGGTACCTGCCGAAGAGGAGGACACCCCTTCGGAATCCGAGGGCTTCTCCGGATTCGGCGACTTGTCCGATTTCTTTGAGCAATTCTTCGGCGGAAGGAATTGATTACCCGAACACATAAGTGACAAACAGGAATAATGCTTCGCCCCGATGTTCTCCCACATCGGGGCGCTTTCATATATTGTGACAAAACCGATTTTCAAACACAGGACAATAGAAAAGCACTTCAAATTTGACTCTGAAGTGCTGTTTCTATGAAAGTGGAGCATACGAGACTCGAACTCGTGACCCCAACACTGCCAGTGTTGTGCGCTCCCAGCTGCGCTAATGCCCCGGGATTCAGGAAAGCCGCTTCTCTGCACCTTGCGATGCCCCGCATCGCGGAGGGACATCGAACCCCGGCACACGGATTAAGCCTTCCTTCTATAAATTTCAGGAAGGCCGTTCCTCTGCACCTCCAGGGACTCGAACCCTGGACCCACTGATTAAGAGTCAGTTGCTCTACCAACTGAGCTAGAGGTGCGTATCGAAACGGCTTTCTTGAATACTCCCCCTACTGGACTTGAACCAGTGACTGCCTGTTGCAGTTAGGGAAGTGTTTTGGCGTTTTTTTGATCACAGCGAACCGATGAATCGGTAGTTCACTGTGATCTCCTGTGTGGTTCCCTGCTCTGTCTTGATCTTCTTTCCGACTGTGATTGTAGAGACCAGACGGTTCAGCATCTCCTTGTCCAGTTCCGTGACATCCTGATACCGTTCGGCAATTTCGAGGAAGTCCTCCAGATTCTGCCGGGTATCCACAGTATTGGCCAGCGTCTCTTTCAGTTCCGCAAGCCGTTCCTCCGCCCGGTTCTGTTCCGCTTCAACCCGCTCGGCCATCTCCTTGAACTTTCTGTCCGACAGGATCCCATCGAGGCGGTCGTCGTAGAGCCGATCGTATTTGGCGGAAAGCTCACCGATCCTCTTTGACAGGTCGGCGATCTCGCGCTCCATCAGCTGCCGTCCGGTATCGTCAGAATCACCGATCTTTTTCAGCACCATCTTCATGAACGCTTCCCTATTCTCCTGAACCGAGTACAGCATTTGCTTGATATCGCTGTGAACGGCTTGATACAGAGTATCGTATGTGATGTAGTGGCTGGTGCAGTACTCCCTGCCCTTCTTTCTGTAGGTCTGGCACACGAAGTAGTTCTTCTGGGTTTTGGCGTTGGTGATGCCGAGAGCGTATCCGCAGTCACCGCATTTGACCAGTCCGGCGAAGATGTTGACGAATCCGCTTGAGGTTTCGCGCTTCCGGGTCTTCAGTCGCTCATGTGCCGCATTCCACAGCTTTTCGTCTATGAGAGGCGGGAAGCGGTTCTCCACGACGATCCATTCTTCTTCCGGCTTGTGGATGACCTTTTTGTTCTTGAACGAGGCGATCCGGCGCTTTCCGCTGATGAGGTGTCCGAGGTAGGTTTCGTTGGAGATGATGTGGTAGACCGTCGTCAGGTTCCATTCCGTAGGGTCCTTGCTATAGGAGCGCCCGGCTTGCTGTGCCTGATACGCGGCAGGGGTGGTTACCTTCCGTTCGGTAAGGACTCTGGCGATCTTGTTGTACCCGTATCCCTGATACGCCGCCATCTCGAAAATCCACGTGATGATCCATGCGGTCTTTTCGTCCGGTTCGAGGACGTGCTTGTCTTCCGCGGATTTTTTGTATCCGTAGGGAGCCTGAGAACCGATGAACTCCCCGTTTGACGCTTTCGTGATGAATGCCTGCCGGATTTTCCGGGAACAGTCTGCTGGGTAGTA
>JAGDBK010000120.1 GCA_017959065.1 Clostridia bacterium
CGTCGCGACTATCACCTCGGGACAGCCGGCGATCCTGGCGGGGATCACGTCCATCAGGACCGTGGAGCTCAGAGGCGCCGTTCCGCCCGGGACGTATATACCTGCGCGGTCCATAGGCAACACACGCTGTCCCAGAACGACGCCGTTCTCCTTGGTGAAGAAGAATCCCTGTCTCTGCTGTTTCTCATGAAAATCCCTGATATTGGCGGCTGCTCTGGAAAGAAGTCCCATAAAATCGGGGCCGACTTCCTTAACGGCATCATTTATCTCATCCTCACTGACAGACAGAGACGAGAGCTCGACGCCGTCGAACTGCTTCGTGTAGTCGAAAAGCGCTTCGTCACCCCTCTCCCTGACGTTTCTGATGATCTCGGAGACGGCCTTTTCCGCCTTGACAGTCGGGAGCTCCCTTTTCAGTATCTCTTCCTTCGGCATGTCGCCAAGCTTTTGGATGCGAATCATGTTTATATCCTTTCCTTTATCGAGAATTCCTCTGTTTCTTCAGAGAGCTTATTCACAAGCTTCTCGATCTCGGAAGTCTTGAATTTGAAACTTGCCTTGTTGGCGATCAGGCGGGCGCTTATGGGGAATATGTTCTCCACGACCTCCAGATCGTTCTCTCTCAGTGTGGTCCCTGTCTCCACAATATCCACGATCACATCTGACAGGCCGAGAATCGGAGCGATCTCTATGGATCCGTTAAGATGGATGATATCGATGTCTCTGCCCATAGATGCGTAGTATCTTTCCGCGATATGCGGAAACTTTGTCGCGACCCGCAGCGGACGCCGCGTGTCGTCCCGGAATCCTTTCGGTGCAGCTACCGCCATCCTGCAGATCCCTGTGTTTAGATCAAGAAGCTCATAGATCTCGGGGCCCTGCTCCAGGAGGATGTCTTTGCCGGCGACCCCGATATCCGCGGTGCCTCTTTCAACGTATATGGCTGCATCTGCAGGCTTTACCCAGAAATAGCGTACTCCCGCATCGGGGTTCTCGAAGATCAGTTTCCGGCTGTTCTCCAAAAGAGCAGGACACGGGTACCCTGCAGCAGCAAACCTTGAATACACTTTTTCGCCGAGCCTGCCTTTGGGCAGCGCGATATTCAGTAAACAATCTATGCCTGCCATGTTATGCTGCCTTTCTCAAAAACGCCGGTACGGCCTGCACGGACTCTGGAAGAAGATCTGCCCGTCCTTACCGTGAACCCGTCTTTCTGAAGCCCTTCGACGGCTGCCGCCAGTTCTCCGGGGTCTGTATCGGCCCCGTAGAGCAGGAGTACATCGAAATCCGTAGATGACGGTGTGTCGTCAAGCTGTTCGAGGCTGTCCAGGTATACTGCGAATCCCGCTGCGCCGGCGTTCTTCCCGAGACGCCGCATCAGATTGTCGTATTGTCCCCCGGAAAGTACGGCTGCGGGAAGCCCTGCAATGAAGCCTTTGAATATCAGACCGTTATAATAGTTCCGGTCTCCTGTCACTGAAAAATCGACTCTGATCTTTCCGCCAAAGCCGCCGTCGGAAAAGACCGAGAGCGTGCGGCGGAAGAATTCGAATTCCTCTCCTGCCCCGGCGCCGGCTGCTATCTGTCCTATCTCGGGCAGCACTTTCTCCGGTTCTCCATACAGGGAGAGAAGTCTTGTCAGTTCTTCTCCTTTTTCGGGTGATATGCCTCTCTCCCGCAGTATCGTGCGGATCCCGTGCAGGTTCTTTTCTCCGACAGCTGCAAGTATCTCTTCCTGCAGAGCCGAGTCGGATGTGATCCGGTCCAGCACCGCCGACAGGATCCCCAGATGTGCTATATCCAGTACGAAATCATCGGAAACGGATTCCAGACTCTTTGCTGCAAGTATCAGTACTTCGCCTGCCGCCGCCGGATCCAGCGTTCCGATGCATTCCAGTCCGGCCTGCCGGATCTCGCTGAACGTGCCGGCTCCGCGGCTGAAGCGGTATATGTTCTCGTCGTAATACAGTTTCTCCGTTCCTTTAGTATCTTCGCGGTAATTTTTGACTATGGACAGTGTCACGTCGGGCTTGAGTGCGAGAAGCCGTCCGCTGGTATCGGTAAACGTGATCACGCTGTCCGATACGAGGAAATCCTTGTTTCGGCTGTACAGGTCATATTCCTCGAACTTGCCCATTCTGTAAGGTATATATCCGTATCTGCGGTACAGCGCGCGCAGCGCAAATGCAGTCTGTTCGGCACGTGTCACAGTAGTTTCGTCGATAATCACGGTTCACTCCTCCTTCTCGGCCTTCATCCGGTCGATGACCGCCCGATATCCGCCGGCACCGTACTGCAGACAGCGGTTCACACGGCTGATGGTAGCTGTGGAAACACCTACCTGTTCCGAGATATCGTGATAATTCTTTCCCTGGTCCAGAAGCAGCGCCGTATCCAGCCTCTGCGCCATATCTATGATCTCGTTGATGGTGCATATATCTTCGAAAAAGGCGGCACACTCCTCCTCATCTCTTAGCAAAGTGACGGCATGGAACAGTCTCGCCGCGGCATCTTCCTGATAGATCTTCAATACAGGTCACCTCCCGTAACTTTAGCGCTTTACCATATTATCATACTAAAACGATGAAGTCGAGTGTTTTTTATTGTTTTTTCCCTGTCCTGTCATAAAAAGTCCCCGTTCCCGGTCTTGACCGGAAACGGGGACTTATATATTACTGTATTTTAATGCTCAGAGTTCGACAGTACAGAGTTCCAGCCTCTTCGCTATATAGTCTGTGAGCACAGGCTGGATATACGCCGGGAAAGTGTACGGAGCCTGAGTCTCATCCGCGTAGAATTCCTTGTTGAGGCGTGTATTCAGCATATAGAACTCGGTTCCGATGTTGATCTTGTTGATGCCGTTGGCAAATGCAGCCTTAAGCTGATCATCATCTATCCCCGTTCCTCCATGCAGTACCAGAGGAGTTTCGGTTGCGTTCCTGAGCTCAATGAGATGATCTATATCAAGCTTGGGCGGGAATTTGTACAGGCCGTGCGCGCTTCCGAATGACACTGCCAGAGAGGTGACGCCCGTCTCCTCAGTAAATCTGGTCACTTCATCCGGCTTGGTGAAGAACTCCTTCTTGGAAAAGTCATCCGATTCCATTGCAACACCAACGTGTCCAAGTTCTCCTTCAACATCGACACCGAAATTCCGGGCAACTTCCACGACTTTCCTGGTAAATGCGATATTCTCATCCAGCGGAAGAAGCGAACCGTCTGCCATGACAGAGTCGAACCCTTCATGTATTGCGGTCAGGATCTCATCGAAATCTCCGCAGTGATCCAGATGAAGCCCTACGGGCACGCTGACGCTGTCTGCAAAATACTTGGTCGTCTGTGCAAATACGCCAAACGGAAGAATGTTCTTATATGTGGGAGAAGGATGAAGCATGATGATAACAGGCTTCTTTGCTTTTTCAGCTCCCATGCAGACCGACCTTATCATGTTGACGTCTGCGCAGTCGAAAGCCAGTATGCAGGCATTGTTTTCCTTTCCCAGAGCGAGTAGATCACGTACTTTTGTATACATCTCAATTGTCCCTCCTGTACGTATGCAAAATGATTCTAAAACTGTTTGTTAACCCTTTCCTTCTGAAATCATTATAACATTAAGCTCTGTTCCGGACAGACATGCTCCTTCCCGGGTGGCGTTCAGGTCGGCTTCTTCAATACTGCGATTGCGGCAAAAATACATGACCTCATTTGTGCAGAAAGAAAAATGCCCCTGCAGAATGGCTGTAATACCATTAACAGGGGCTCTGTGGCTCGCCCGGGAGAACTCGAACCTCTGGCCTTCTGCTCCGGAGATACTACTAGGGGGTAAAAATCTGACTAAAGGCTGCTAAAGAAAAGTGCCATAAATGCCTATTTAAAGGCTTTTTCGATGGTCGCCTCTAAAAGAGACACAAACTGAAAAAGTCTGAAATATTCAAAAAGTGATTAGCTGGCTAATCAACCTTTTGCCCGACCTTTTGCCTTTTTACGCTTGTAGGTCTATTTTATTGCCAATGAATCATTTATGTCTGTGTGTCGCGGGCTTTGATGGATTACATACAAACAGTAAATAGCGGAATGCCTTGACGACACTCCGCTATTTACTATTTTACAAGACCTTTAAGCAGTTGAAGCAATTCCGGAGATTCCTGCAGTTTTTTCATCAGAGCAAGCAATTCGTCGGTACTTCCACCACCTGCTTCCTTGTCCTCATCTTGATAGAACATCTCTTCAAACTTCTCCGCATTGATCCTGCGGTCATCGTCCAGAATATGGGCATATCTTTCCGTTATCATTGCCGCCTCGGCATGACCGGTATCCCCCTGGACGGCCTTGATATCACCACCACTAACTTTCAGTTTATATGTCGTACTGGAGTGCCGCAGGCTGTGGAATACTACAGGTTTCAAGTTTGCCTTTTTGATCAAGTCCTGAAATTTTGTTTGGATTCTACCATGCTTGATTGGCGTCCCGTTGTCATGACAGACCACAAGATCAAAGTCATTATGATCTATCTGAATAATAACATCTATACAAGGAACAATAAACTGTCTACTAAAACAATCCCGGTTAATCGTATACTGAACGGGACAAAAAGGTCGTGTGGAAAAGCGAAGTAAACAAACGGCGCGATGTCAAAGACACTGCGCTTATTTCTGTTATTTTGTCTCTGCTTCGTGTGAACACTATCTGGTGAGAAGGCCCGCATCCAAGACGAACTGGGAGCCGTCAACAAATCTTGCCCTGTCCGAAGCCAGGAACAGCACCGCGTTTGCCACGTCCTCAGGTTCTATCCACGGTACAGGCTGAAGGTTGCCGGCACTGGCTTCCGCTATCTCCTGCGGCGTCTTTCCCTCCATGGCGGCAAGCCCATCGTTCATGGGCGTATTCACTCCCGTGGGATGTATGGAAATTGCTATGATATTGTCCGGAGCCCATTCTATTGCGAGCGCTTTTGTGAAACCGGTGAGGCCCC
>JAGDBK010000121.1 GCA_017959065.1 Clostridia bacterium
CCCGGCGAGGGCATCCACTTCTGACAGTCTTTGTAGCAAATATCAATACATTCATTTATTGTTCTTAGATATTTCACTTGAAAATCACCGTCGGACAGTATAATATTGACATATAAACTATGAATTAAAGGAGTTGGAAAAATGGCTGAACAGACATTCCCCTGCAATTGGAAGAGTTGCGGAACATGTGCAAGATGGTGTGGTAAGCAAACGCCAGACCTGTCCGGCAATCTTGTGAAATACGATCCATTTGAACGCGCAAGATGTGCCGGTGGAGGCTTTAACGGTGCTCAAATGAGCGGACAGGCTACCTGCAATAAGTGGGAACAAAGATTTAAAAGAAGATAAACAAGCATTTATTAAACATTGCTTTCGCCGCAGAGAGAAAAAACTCCCTGCGGCTTTTTTATTCCACAAATCAAAAACCGAAAGGAGAATTCAAAATGGAAACTGAAAAAGAAATAGACCTCGAGCATCTGTATCCCAAACCGTACTGCGTCGCGGACGGATGCCTGGCGAGAGAGGTCTACAAAAAGGACAGGGCAAAACCGGAGATCGTACAGGTCTGCAACTTCATCCCGTTCATGGTGTCGCAGGTCACGGAAGACAACGGTGCCGAGTTATCATCGCGAGTTAAGGTTGGCGCAATCAAGAACGGCAAAAGACTTCCGGACGTCGACATCAGTCACGAGGAATTCAACGGAATGGGATGGATAACGAGAGTCTGGGGATTCGGCTGCAACATCGCGGAAGGATCGTCCACGAAGGACAAGATCAGATTCGCGATCCAGGCCACCGCCGACAAGGCAGACAGCGTGATGATCTACACCGTGACCGGCTGGAAGAAGATCGACGGACAGTACCATTTTCTCATGCCTGACGATACAGCGCAGACCGTAAAGCTGCCCGGAAAGATGTCCGGATACACAATGAAAAGAGATTACTCCGCAACGGATATCGAGCGGAGTTTTTCTTTGCTCGACTGCAGGCTGGCGCCGAAGGAGATCATCTATCCGCTGGTGTCGTTCGCGTTCATGTCTCCGCTCAACTGCTTCCTGCGCGAAGCCGGTTGCGAACCGAAGACGGTGCTGATGCTGACCGGAAAGACGGGATCGAAAAAGAGTACTCTCGCCGCTCTGTTCCTTTCCTTCTTCGGTCACTTCACGGCGTCTACACTTCCGCTGTCGTTCAAAGATACTGAGAACAGCATCATGTATCACGCGTTCGCTCTAAAGGATACGCTGACGTGCATCGACGACTTCCATCCGTCCGGAAGACAGGACGAGTTCAACATGACGTCGACAGCGCAGATCATTATGAGAGCTTACGGCGACAGAGTCGGGCGCGGAAAACTGAACGCAAGATCTGATCCGATGGAAACAAGATATCCGCAAGGCAACGCGATAGTCACAGCAGAGTTCGCACCTGACATCGGAGAGAGCGGCACCGCAAGATATATCGCGGTAGAGATGAATACGGACAGTCTCGACATCGATTCTCTTTCAGCTTATCAGGAAGAAGCCGCGCGCGGAACGTTCAACGCGTGTATGTTCGCGTACACAGAATGGATAAGAGAAACCTTTTTGTGTGATGCTGAAAAAGAAAAAGAGATCAAGAAGTATCTGCACGAAATGTTCGTCGACAAGCGTGACGAGATGATAAAACGTCTCATTAAAAGCCGCGTCAATTTTCATCCGCGTATACCTGAAGACACGTCCGTCATGCGTATCGGATTCAAACTGTTTCTCAAATTCCTTCTCGTCAAAAACATCATAGACGACGATCTGTATCAGCTGTTTCTGCTTGAGTTCGACGACGTCATGTACTCTCTCGCAGTCGCACAGTGCAGAAGCGTTGAACAGGACAAACCGGTGTTCAAATTCATCTGCAAGATCAACGCACTGCTTGAAAGCGGAAGATACTTTGTTGCTCCGAAAGAACGCGGCAGAGTCGACAGAAATCTTTCGTGTCTCGGTTACGAAGACGACAAGTCATTCTACTTTTTCAAATCGCTTTCGCACTCTGCGGTGAAAAAACTTTGCGATGAACAGGGCGAATTGTTTTCGATCTCGGAGAACGCATTGTCGAAGCAGCTGATCGCGGA
>JAGDBK010000122.1 GCA_017959065.1 Clostridia bacterium
GATACGGATCAGACAATTGCCGATACCGGTCATTTTTATTGAGCCGAATTCACTGAATTCGGGCATATCCAGATTGACAACATAGGCACATATCATATCATTTTTTTATCAAGCTTTTCTATAGCCCAGTCATCTTCGTTATCCCCGACATACAGTAAAGACAGAGACTTACCCATGATAGTGTCCCATTCGAGTGCATGATATACCAAATAGCCGTATTTTTTCTCAAAAGACTTGACTGCTTCGGCATACGAGGGATCGTAATCAATAGTGTCGACGGATGGCATAAAGCCGCCTGCCGTCAAATAGCTGTAGTACAGTTTTCCTTCCTTGAAGTATTTGAGAATATCGGGATTAAGATCATACTTTTCAGTAAGGAGAGAAAGTCTGGAATATGCTTCTTTTTGCTGTTCGATCCTGGTTGCCTTTCCGGTGCTCCTTCCAATGATTTTATTCGGGTCTGACAGATCGCCTGCCCGGTTTCATTCTAGCACAACCGCCGGCAGTGTGATAGACTTATTATGAAATCAAAATAATAATGAGGTGATGGCAAATGTTAGGAGAGACACCCGGGAAAATGAAGAACATATATGTGCCGAACTATGTGATATTTGATCTGGAAACAACCGGAGTTTCGCCGGCATATGATGAGGTCGTTGAAATATCTGCGATCAAAGTCATAAACGGAGTCGTGACGGATGAATTTTCGACGCTGGTAAATCCCGACAGGTCGATCCCGTATTCGGCCAGCGAGATCAACGGTATTACTGATGCCATGGTAAAGGACGCTCCGAGGTTTGAAGAGGCGTTAAAGGATTTCATTGATTTCGCGGGCGATCTGACGCTGGTAGGCCATAATATCAATTCTTTCGACATGAAGTTTATATGGCGCGATACCGTGAGATATTTCGGCCAGACAATCGCGAATGATTATGCCGATACTCTTTCCATTGCAAGAGCTTATCTTCCGGGGCTCGGGCATTATACATTATCAGACCTGGCGCGCTATTATGGGGTCGATCCCTCGGGAGCACATAGAGCTTTATGCGATTGCCGGATGGATCAGGTAATCTATGAATGTCTGGCCAAAGAGATGGAACAGCCGTCGGAGGCAGCAAAGCGTGTTAAAAAGTGTCCCCAATGCGGGAGCATCATGAAACTCAGAAATGGAAAGTTCGGTGAGTTCTGGGGATGCAGCGGATATCCGGCTTGTAAGTATACGCTGAAAAAATAGTGGGTTCGGCGGGACAGCCCGCCGGACCAAATTTTATAAATGTCTCTCGCCGGGCGACCCCTTAAGGGATTTTTTGTAGTATGATCTGTTCGGAAACAAAAAACCGGACACGAAAGAGAGGACTGTAACATGTACGGAGCTATCTTAGGAGACATTATCGGAAGCAGATTTGAGTTTGACGCACCCGGATGGACGAAGCATTTCGAACTGCTGGCAAAGGACTGCACCTGGACCGACGATACGGTAATGACGGTTGCCGTTGCGGAAGCGCTCATGGATGCGGGTGAGGATGCTGCGGTTGAAGAAATAGAATCCGCCTGCATCAGATCCATGCAGAAGTGGGGGAGAAAATACCCTGACGCAGGATACGGATCCCGATTTATCGGCTGGCTTCGATCGGACTGCCCGAAGCCGTACGGAAGCTACGGAAACGGATCTGCAATGAGAGTTTCTGCGGTCGGCTGGCTCTATGAAACACTGGAAAGGACAAGAGAAGTCGCCAGAGCAACTGCGAAGGTTTCGCATGATCACCCTGAAGGCATCAAGGGAGCGGAATGTACTGCCGCCGCTGTTTATCTTTCCGCAATGGGATCATCAAAGGACGAGATCCTTGATTATGTTACCCGTGAGTTTGGCTATGATCTCTCGGAGTCGCTCGAAGAAATGAGAGAGCGTCACTGCCATCTGGAGTCCTGCATGGATGCCCTTCCGAAGGCTCTCCGCAGCTTCTTTGACGGCACTTCTTATGTAGATGTGATTCGAAACGCGGTCTCACTAGGCGGGGATACCGATACGATCGCAGCCATTGCGGGGGCAATTGCCGAGGCATATTTCGGTATTCCGGAATATCTCCTTGTCGAGTGTCGGGACAGGATCCCCGGGGATATGAGGCAGGTTCTTCGCCGCTTTGACGAGGCGCTTTATCCTTATCGATAGACCGGGAACGGAACTGAATCCGTCATAACGATAATACCTCTCTCGCAGCCTCGATGAATTCATCCTTTTTAGCCAGATAGTGCCTCATCATCCGCACTGTGAGCAGGCCGTTTTCCATTATCTGACTGCGATGAAATAAATGCCGTACGTTGGATATGCTCTTGGATAGCGGCCTTCCGTAATACAGGGAGATCAGTATCATATCGTCATCAGTCAGGCACTTTCTCTCGCTGCGGACCTTCATCCCGATACTCTGTCTCCCGAGGAGCCCACGCCCTGATCTCATATGCTGATCCTTGCCACTTTCCCCCAGGGCGGATCGATCTCATC
>JAGDBK010000123.1 GCA_017959065.1 Clostridia bacterium
AAAAGGAAAATATACGGAAGAAGAAATAGAGCCGTTGTCAAGAAAGTGGTGGGAATACTGGAAAGACTACTGGCGTTTAAGAGGAACACGTGACGCCTTGACAAAAGACTATGCCTGCGAAGTGACAATTCCTGTGGATAAGGAGGATCCGCAGGGTAATTGGTAGTACAGGATGACATATTCCAGTTTGTGGAGATGATGGTCATGCTTGATAATGCACAACTTGATGAATTAAGAATCCAGCCAGTTGGAGAAGGCGAAGATATGATCGATTTGATCTGCCCTCCAGAAAACATAGATGCTTTTTTAGACCTCTGCAATACTGAAGGCATAGAGATAAAAGGATTTTCCTGGTGGTGTAATGTTACAGAAGGCCATGAGCCCTGTGGAATGGGAGGACCTAAGTCGAGTTTTTTTGAAGGATGGTTTTCTGAAATACCGATGGATGATATTGTCCGCTTACCGGATAATGCGTCATATAGTACATTTTTCAAATATATCTGGCCAGAAGAAGATAATTACCACGATTGCTGGTGGCCTGGATTCTGGTTGGAAAGCTTAGCAACTATATCAGAACGATAAAAAGGCTGAATTATTACTGAATGATTATCGAAACCGGCTCCCCGTCAAAGACTTCAAAGGTTCAGAAACTCTGCTAACCGCAAAACACATTCTCTGTGCCCAGTGTGATGAAGTGGGCTTTATCGTTGGCGGAGATGAAATAGAGATCGCTGTTTATGTGGGGAAAAATGATAATATCCGAAGAATACAAAAATTTGATGTTTTATAACGAACTTCCGGAACGCTTCCGGGCAGGAGATTTCGGCCTGCTTGAAGAGGATATAGCGACCCTGAGGGGCTTCGTGGACAGCTTCTATGCTTCTGTTGAAGATAACGGATGTGTGACTTTGGAGGATTTCACTGAATTCATGGACTTTCTGGCCGTGATCCGGGATGCCGACAGCGATGCAGTCCGGAATATTATAGCGGAGGTGTTCATGAAGAGTGCAGAGATCCGAAACCGGCTGTCAAAATAATGAGTAACGCAAAATAATTCACGTTTGCAGGGCTTAGGAAAGACTGGCATAGACATAAGAAGGTGATCCCATGAGAAACAAGGTGGCAGTTATAGCAGGCACAAAAGTGGACACTCAGATGGGGGTGGATTATTTAAAGTCGAAGGATCCCTCTCTGGAGCCTTTTTATTACAACATCTCCCCGTCACCGGAAGCGCAGCGGGTCTTTCAGTATGGTGACGAGGAGACGAAAAAACGTATCATAACGAATGTCTTCGAGGATGCGGAGCAAAAGGGGATTCAGGACTTCTTTATTTACTGCAATTCGCTCTCTGCAGCTTTCGATTTTGAGAGTTTTGCAAAGTCGCGAGGCGTGCAGGTGGTCACTCCGATCATGGTGTACCGGAAGCTGGCCTCGGAATATCAGCATATCGCCGTGATCGCGGCAAACTGCCTGTCGACCCGCAATATCGAGAAGCAGATGTGGGACGTTCATCCGGGGATCGACGTGACAGGATTCTCCGTAGGGGCTTTCGTGCGGGCGATCGAACGGTCTATGACCGCTGAAGAAATGGCGGAATTCTTCCATTTTCGCGGACTGATCGACTTTATCGAGAGCAACGGGGCGGAAGGGATCATTCTGGGCTGTACGCATTTTCCGCATTTTAAAGCGGAGATGGAAAAGCTGACGGATCTTCCTGTCATCGATCCTGCAGATGGGATGTACGAAATGTTGATCGAAGGGATGAAGTCGTGATCGAGGAGGCAGCAAATGACCTACGGCAAACAGATTCAGGAATACCTGCAGAAGCATCACCGGGACATGCTGGCTATGCTGGAGAACCTGGTCAATCGAAATACAAGTTCAGATTTTAAGCCCGGTGTTGACGAGGCCTGTTTATACATAAAAGATGCTTTTGAGAAAACCGGCTTTTCAGTCGAAGTATTGGAACGGCAGCATGTGGGCAACAGTGTGGTTGCCCGTAAAGACGGCAGCGGAAACGGCCGGGCCTTGCTGATCTGCCATATCGATTCCGTCTTCCCGGAAGGAACAGATTACATAAAACCATTTACGATCAACGGTAATTTAGCCACCGGCAACGGGGTGCTGGACATGAAGGCCTGCATCGTCGGCTGCTATTTTGCTTTAAAGGCGCTGGACGAGCTGCAGATCCCCCGCCCGGACGTTGTCGTATTTCTCAGCGGCGACGAGGAGAAGGGCAGCGAGGCTGTAAGAAAAGATATCGAAGACGAGGGAAGACTCTGTGATTGGGCGCTGGTGACGGAGGGGTCACGCCCCGGCAAGGCCGTTGTGACCCGGCGCAAAGGCAACGCATACCTGCATGTGACAGCAAAGGGCAGAGCTGCCCATGCCGGCAATGAACCGACCGTCGGGAAAAATGCCATAATAGATCTGGCGCAGAAGGCTGCGCTGTTGAACGCGCTGAACGATTTTAAAAAAGGCACGACCGTCTCCGTGACCACGTTCCGGGGAGGCGAAAACCGCATCGTGATTCCCGATTTTGCGGAAATGGATGTGGATATCCGTTTCTATACTATGGACGAGTGGGAAAAGGTCGAGCGCTCGATTCGGGACATTTTGTCGCATGCGAATGAAGGGATACAGGCAGAGTACAAGCTGACGCTGAATCGACCGCCTTTGTCGCCGGTGCCCGGGTCAGAGGAACTGATCGAAACAGTGAAAGCAGCCAGTGCGGAACTCGGAATTCCCTATTCGGACGTACAGCCGGGCGGTGTGAGTGACGGCAATTTCGTGTCGGCGCTCGGTGTGCCGACGATCGACGGCATGGGACCATCCGGGGGAATGATGTGCTCTCCGGAAGAGTATCTGGAGATCGATACGATGGTACCCTGTGCGGCAAGATTAGCTCTGACGCTGGCGATGTTAGGGGAGAAGCAGTAAGAAGTATGCTGAAACAATGGATGCGGGAAAACCGTTTGCAGGATCCTGATGATATCGATTCGCTGCTGGAAGCCGCCGATCTGACCCGGCAGCTTATTCGAGACAGGAATTATGAAGATATTCATACGATCATTCTCTACGCCATAGAGAATGGTTATTATATATGCTTTTCTTGGATCATGGACCTGCTGCAGGAAGAATTTGAGAAATCAAGCGGCTATTTCTTGGATGATTTTTCGTGTGATATCGGACGGTCTATAGCAAATTACGATGCGTTTGTGGATGCGCTGCAGGTTGATTTTGACGTACAGCGTCACGATGTTGAAAAAGTATACGACGAGCACGGAGAGGTAGCGGCTTTTTTCAACAATTTTACTTACAACACCAAATACAGAAACATTTTCCTGGGTTCATCCGAAAACTTCGATACAAAAGATAACGATTTTATCCAATATAAACTGCTATTCTTTAGACATCCGTCCATATAGAAAGGAGCAGTCGAATGTCTGAACAGTATGTTTTTAAAAAAGGAATAGGGACCGCAGGCAACGCGTCAAGCTGGAAGGTCTGCTATGACCCAAACGGAGAAGGCAGATATACCGCTGAAATCCGCTTCGGCGGCTTCGGCGGCTCAGCATACAGCCTGTATGAGATCGACAAGGAGGTCTTCGATCAGGTCGGAACGTTCGAAGATGACGATTATAAATCGGAACGGCTGATCAGAGAAAAGGGAAGATGTCTGTACCGCTCTGAAGTAAGCAGGCATTCGATGGGATATGACACTGTATTCGACGCGTCTTACAGAGAGATCTGCCCGTGGGCGGAAATTATAAGCTTCGAAGGGAAATAGCTTTGAAAGCGTGCCGAAAAAGAAAAGACACCCTTTGCGGGTGTCTTTTTTTCTGTCGTTTTCAGAGGCGTTTACTTTGTTCCTCCGATGCAGCCCAGGTACAGCTCCCACTGATCCACGGGTTCGCTCGGCGCGTAGTGATAGATCAGAATAGAACTGTCATAGTGTTCTTTCATATAGTCGACAGATATGCTGCTTGTACCGTAAGGGAAATCATTTCTGCAGCAGACGGTAGTCAGTTCTCCGTTCGAATAGCCCAGAAGGGTATAGTTCGGATAAAGCGTCGCATAGCTGTCCGCGATCTCCTGATCGAACGGTACGTAGAGGTAGATGTGGTTCTCCCTGATCTCCGGTTCGCCCGGTGTAAAGTGCTCTTTCAGATCTTCGGCATCCACGCTGCCGGTCCCGGTCAATTCGAATTCGATGTGGTCGATCTCCGGCATCACTTCGCCGGTTTCATAATTGTATCCGAAGCCTCCGGGAAGCACAAATCCGACAGGGAAGTCCTTGACGCCGGCCGGCACGTAGACCGTTTGGCTGAATTCCTCTTTGTAGCGTCCTCCGAACATGTCGAATACGCTGATGACGTTCCCGTCCTGGTCATAAGCCTTGTACTTGAAGTCGGCGCTGGCTATCGCGTCCGTGCTGTTCGTGACGTAGACAAGGGCGTTGAAAGATTCGTCGTCATCCGTACTCTGATACGCGTGCGGATCGAACTCCAGGGAGACGGCAGGCGCTTCGGGAACAGGTTCTTCCTCAGGCTGATCCGGAACGTTTTCCGCCTGTTCGCCGCTTTCCGCGGGCGCCTCCGGCACGGGTTCCGGCGAGGTCTGTGCTCCGCCGCAGGCTGCGAGCAGGGTCATGACAAGCAGGATCGAGAGTATCGTCAGCAGCTTCTTGTTCATAGCAGTTCTCCTTTTTTCGATATTTGTTCAATTTTATACATAGCCTGCGTTAAGAATCAAGTCCCTGTCCTGAATCCGGACGGAACATAGTGTCCCAAAGGGACGCCGTTTTCGTTTTACATTGCGGTACTGAAGGATATAATAGAGTTACATTACAGGGAGATTTCAATAAGGAGCAACTGATCATTTGCACGCTTGAGAACTGCCGCTATGAAGATCTGGCTTGACGATCTGCGGGACACCCCCGCGGGCTATACAAGAGCATACTGCGTGGAAGATGCGAAGGCGCTGATCGAAGACTGCGAGCGCAGGGGCGAGGCTGTCGAAGCGATCGACCTCGACTACGATCTCGGCATGTACGAGATGTACGGCGGAAAGGGCATACGCCTGCTGGAGTGGCTCCACGAACGCGGCACGCACTACCCCTGCGAAGTGCATTCGACTCACTATTTCGGAAGACCGGAGATGGAACGGTACATCTGGTGGAACTGGGTCTGAACCGGACATTTTCAGTCCGGTTTTTCTTTTTTTGCTCTGTTACGGCTCGACGGTGACCGGCAGGCGGTAATGGTACTGACCCGAGTCATGCGCGACGTGACCTTCGATCACCGCTGTTCCGGAACCGGAAGTAAACCTCGCCTGATATGTGATGATCGCATTGGCATGCGGACCGTAGAGGCCGGTATTGAATCCGCCCTGATGGATGATGTCTTTCATGCGCAGACCGTCCGGGTGCGCGCCGTTTGTCAGCACTGTCGTTCCCGGAACCAGTTCCATCCCGGGAGGGAACGTTTCCTCAAAAACCACGTTTCTGTAATCGAAGGACCCAAGATTCCTGAATTCCGTCCGAACTGTGAAGACTTCTCCGCGTTTTACGTGACCTTGCGGAAGGCCGTTTTCCGCAAGGACCGTCTTCGTATATCCAATCTCGGCGCTCTCCTCGTAAGCCAGCATCCGGAACGTGATCCTGCTGAGATAATCGTCTCCGCCCGGGACGCGGCCGTCGAAATAATTGAATCCGACGTAAAAGCCGCGGTCGTCTGATATGAACGATGAACTGACGATCTGTCCGTTGCATTTCCCCATGTTATGATAGATCCCGGAAGCGGGAATGAATTTCAGAAAGAGCGTTTTTTCGCTGTGGATCTCTATGGAATCCCAGATCTGTACGGGATCCGCATTGACAGAAGACAGCACGGCCATGATCTCGCTCACTCTGCTCGGCCTGACGTATTCGGGCATATGGACGGCGATCCGCGTGCTGTGGGATATGCCGGTTCCCTGCGGATTCAGGGACGGATCCGCGTTGTTGTGGATCAGGATCTCGAATTCATAGATCTGCCCGGGATGCAGTTTTACGGACGCATGGGGGTGAAAAGCGTCTTCGCCCGGAAGTTTTATACGAAGAAAACGCTTCTCGTCCCCGTAGACAGGATGGTCCTTTATGGAATTGAACGTGATATGATCGATAACATCGCCTTTCGAATAGAACATCCTGTCAGGTCCGGCTCCGGAAGACTGGAATCTTCCCCGGCAGTTCCGGATCAGCTCGTGTCTTTCGATACTCTGCATACATTCGTCGAAGGACGACGGATTCATCGTTAAATTCTGGATGCGGTCGAGCTGTTCCTGAAGATCGTCCCGGAATCTGGCCCCGTCCAGATAA
>JAGDBK010000124.1 GCA_017959065.1 Clostridia bacterium
ATACTCAAATCGAAGACAGAAACAAACATTCTCAAGGAAATCGACTGAATTATCCGGAACCGGTCCTTAACAACGCCCAAAATACCTTCGGGATCCCAAAGTGAATTAAATTCACAAGGGATCCCGAAGGCTATTTCAATTTTACCCGTTCTTTATGTCGGTTTCGACGTCGCCGTCTTCCTCTGCCTCCGCGGAAACGTCTCGGTCGGCGTCGTCAGGATCCGGCGTCAGGCCGTACTCGACATACTCTTTCCTTATCGGATCTCTATCCTGATCGAACCCGCCACAGACAGAGCCGATATGTTCTTCAAAAAACTGGTTCGCGACAACCATATCTTTGAAAAGGAAGGACCATTCGCCGCTCGACATGATGTTATCCCATTCTTCCCGATCCTCGTCTTCTTCCTCGACCTTGAGGTAGAGATCAACAGTGACTTTGAATCTGCCGTCTTCGTCCGCGTACGCATCGAACACCCGGTCGGGGGCCTGACCGCATATGAAACCGTTTTCGTTTTCAGGTCCGTAGTCAATACCGAAGATCTGGGCAAAACCGAAGAAGGCAACAGATTTGTGTTCTGTCGGATACCCGTTGTCCTTGAAACTGAAAGTTGCCTGAACGCCTTCGACGTCCCGATCATAGGAAACAGCATCCTCTGCCTCTTCTGTCAGAAAACAGATCTCGGGAGTAGCGAAACCGCCCCAGTCGTTCGAGTGGATGGGGGTAAACTCAACCTTTTCGATCTTGATCCTCGGACTGTGATCGAGGATGGCCGCTTTTTCAGCAATGGAATACTTCATTTTTCTTGTTCCTTTCAAAAATCTTTTTAAGAAAATTGTACTTTGTTGATCCCGGAATTCAGTCATTCCGCCGACCTTCTTTGATAATCGCGCTGCGCTTTGATGATCTTATTCAGTGCCTCGCGCCTTGCGGCATACTCAAGCGCGCCGCTCGAGGAATGATAATCGGAATTTCTGATTATCGCCGAGCACTCATCGATGACGTTCGCGTCATCGGTCGGGTGCCCGAAATCATAGAAAAATCCGAGTGCGACACAGTATAGCCTGCCGTCTTCCGATCCGCAACCTCCGACCGAAGAGAACCGGTACCTGCCGTCGGCGGTGCGGAACAGCGTTTCATCATCAGAAACGGGACCGACGCATACGACTTTCTCCGATGCCGGAACCGCGAACCGGAGCGGCTTTTCGGCGAACTCGACCGAATCAAACAACGAGCCGGGAGAGATCTCCCGGCTGTGTTCACAAATGTCTGTTATCCTGTATTTTCTCAATATTGCATCTGATATCATCAGCTTTTTTCTCCAAGACCCGGCTCTTGCGTCAGATGCCGGTAATGTTTCGACTCGTCGCTTCCGAAACTCAGGAATCTCAATCCCGGGTCGTTCTGAAAGCGTCCGTGATATCCTTTCCGCCTGCTTTGATCTGAAAGGAACCAGGCTTTCCGGATCGCTCAAGTTCGCAGCGGAAATGGATGTTGGCAGAGAGAAGCGCTTCGTTGCCGGGGATGTTCATCCGCCGTTCGGATCGGATCTCGCGGACAGGCGTCCCCGGGATGTTGGTTCCGAAGTCGATCTCGCGTTTTTCGTGGATTATTTCGATGGCATCCCATTCTTCGGGAGTACCTTCGTAATAAACGTTTTCGAGGCTCCCGCAGCCCTCGAAGGTCTTTTCCTTTATTGTCCGGATGTTCTTCGGGATTGTTATGTTCTTCAGATTTTTGCACCCCGAGAAGGCTCCGGCAGGGAGCCTTTCGACCGTCGACGGCAGAATGATGTCGGTGACGATTTCGTTGCCCGGGAAGGCCTCGCGCGATATCGCGACTACCGGGACCGATCTGCCGTATCTGTTCGTAATCCTTTCGGGCACTCTGATGACCGGAAGGCCGCAACCGCCCGTCGATATCAAACACACCGGCAGGATCTCGGGGTGGAGCCAGACGACGGCGAGGGCGTATTCAAGATCGCCGGAAACATCGACGTTCCTAATTGAATCAAGGTATTCCGCATAGTTTGCTGCCATATTATGTCAGATTATGCCCTCTTCCAGAATGATGACAAACAGAGCCATGAGCTCTTCGTCGGTCAGATACCCGCGGATCTCGTATTGCGCAGGACCCGCAAACCTGTCGATCCTGTTGCCGCAGAGACTGTAAAGAGCCGGACCGGCAAATCTTGACAGGACCTGACCGTCAAACCGGTAAAGCGCGGGTCCTGCAAATTTGGATATAATACCATCTCTGAACTGATATTTTGCCGGCCCCGCAAAATCATACAGGATATTGTCTCTCAGCTGGTAGAGAGCTCTGCCGGCAAATTGGTAAATAATATTATCCCTGAATTCTAGCGCTGCAGGTCCTGCAAAATGATAGATTGTTGCCATAACTATTCCCCTTTTTCGCAATTTTAATTGAGTTCCCGGCCTGAAACCGAACTTCGGCAGGGAAAAGTTTTTTTCCGACAGCGGGCCGTCAGCGTGTTAAAATACTCTTTGAATTGCACGTTGAACATTAACAAATAAGCAACAACAAAAAGAATATCGGAAAACGTTGACGCTGAACGCATAAATCCACCTCCGGAAAGATGCATCAGGTCCGCCGCCGGAACGGAAGGATAATCAGATCTCGATGTCAAACACCTCGGTGGTGTTCAGGGTGTCAAGGGCAAGCTGGGCCCTGGCGAGCTCGTCGGAGGCCGCCTCGTAATCGGCCTCTGCCGCCGCGATGTCGTAGTTCGTGTAGGTGTAGTCGATGATGTTCGAGCTCTTGCCGTAGCGGTCGTCGACACGCATCTTGGGGAGCTTCGACTTCATTTCGGAGAGCTTCGAGATCTTCGACGTCAGCTGCGGGATGTAGACCAGGATCTGATCGACGGTCATGTCAAATCCCGGGACGGTGTGCGTCGAGTTGAAGAGGTTGAGCGCGTGCCTGACGGTGCGCACCTTCTTTTCGATTTCCGCGAGCTTCCGCTGGGTCTCGGCGTAGTCGTACGCGGGGCGGAGCGATTCGGGATCCTCGCCCGAGGCGGCGAGGAAGGTGCTGGACAGCCGCTCTTTCTTGATCAGTGCGCTGTATTCCTCATTCAGTTTCTTGAGCAGCTTTGCTGCCTGTGCGGAAGTAACCTTCATGTGTTTCACCTCAATTCTTTATCTCATTATTATTTGTTTTCTGTGAACAATCATATCATATTTGACCCGATAAGTCAACGCTTCGTGCATGGTTTAATCATTTTTCTCGGAATAGTATCCGGACGGATTGAAAATCTCAAGCGGCACCTCGCCGTCTGCACAGATGATAGTCCTGCCTTTGACGTTTCTTCTGCCTGCCCAGTATTTTTCTCTTATTACTCTGCTCCAGTCACGGACAGTGCCGGCATAATAGTATTTTTCAATCTCGTTAAAACGAAACGTAGAGTATCCTAGCCATTTTAAAGACCGGGGCAGGTGTACCGATTTGAATTTTCCGGGCTTGACTGCCTGATGTTCAATCTTCACGACGCCTTCCGGAATAAAAACGTCTGTATCACTGGCGTTCAAAACAGAGGATCCCTTCAGAGCATATGTGATGCTGTCGACTTCGGCTAATTCGTCGAACCATCCGCAGACGACCTTGCCGCCGAGGTCCTCATCTTTCTCGATGAGCATATTGTTTGAGACATAATACCAGTCACCCGGCTTGTCCATAATAATTTTGAAATTCGGATCGACCGCACGGATAGCTCTGCTGTTGACATATCTGAACCCCGAATGAAGAGCAAGATTTTTTCCTTTCCCGAGAACCGCTACGCCGCAGTGGAGACCGACATCATACGGGTTGACCTCTTTTACAAAACCGGGAATGACTATATCGCCTTCTGCCGTATTATCAAACGCGACCACGCATTCCTCACCAAGGTTGACGATGCAGTTGCCTATCTTTTCAAGCCCTGTGAAGGGAAGAGCGGGATCGCCGCACTCGTACAGTATACCGTCTGTGCATTCGACTGCGATCTTTTCGTCGGAATAATCGGGCTCTTTGGTGACCGCTTGCCACTGCTCTGTGGTTCCGCCGAATTTAATGCGGGTCATGCCGAATTTCTGTTTTCCCTTTATCGTTTTCAAACCTGCGGGAAGCACTAACGCGTAACACTCGAGATAAAGGTCGATTGCACCGTCTTCTATCGTCGTGATGTTGTCGGGAACGACGAAATCGCAAAGATAATCTCTGTCAAAATCAGATCTCAGACGATCGCCTCTGCTCATGCTGCCGAGAGTAGTTATCCAGCTCTCGGTTGGGATCTCACCGTTGTATTTTATCACCTTACCGGTGCCGTCGGGAAGAACTTCGATCAGACCGTCGCCGGACATCATATATTTGTCTGAGTTTTCTTCTATCGTGACGCTGTCGATTCGTCTTAAGGCTTCATGATTGATCTCTTCCATGCCAAACGGTATGATCAGTTCGCGGATTCGGATAGAACGCTCTTTTTCCTGATCTGAGGAATTCGGATTCGAATATAAAGCTTTAAACTCCTTTGTTATTCGTCTTACCGTCTCACGGAGACGCACCTCATACAGTATGTTGGTTTTGGCCCGGAC
>JAGDBK010000125.1 GCA_017959065.1 Clostridia bacterium
ATAGAGGGCAGAAGTAGCTTAGTGAGGATAGACGTACAGGGCAGGCAGATAGCAATATATCATTAGCTGAACCGCCGCTTGCGGGACCGCATGAGCGGTGGTGTGGGAGGACGGGGGTTAGCCACCCCCTCCTACCCGATTCGAAGAATAGCCGCATCATACTGAAAAAACAATCTGATCATTGAGCCCTTTCAGCGCTTCCCTGAGTGAAGGCCAGTCGCCTTTCTTAAAAGCGCTTTTGTATATGTGCAGGGACTCTCCGGATTTAAAATGGATTTTGACATCGTCTTTCTTCTCGGTGATCTCGTCAATGTTAAGGTATTCGTATTCAACAGGGCTCTCATCTCCGGAAAACACGATTCGTCCGGTGTCGAAAACGACTGTATGCTTCCATATCTTTCCTTCAAGCTTGCCCGGCTTGGCCCCGTACAGTTTAACGCAAAGTCCGTAGTTTCTTCTTGCCTTTACTATGGATGAGAAGCAGGAAAAATAGACGGATAGCAGTCCGAGCGCAAAAAACAGGATCGGAACGCCGTACGCGCTGCTTTTCAGGTTGACCAGTAAAATGGTGATCAGTATTCCGAAAATGATATAAAGGATCCCCATAGAAAGAAGAACGACAAATCTTTTGCTCTTCCTCGGATCGAACAATCCTTCCAGTTCCCAGGAAAGATATTTTTTCCAGGTTACGATGTATTCGTTTTCCATCAGACTACATGCAAAGATATCTGTTTGCCCTGATGAGAATCAGTTGTTGAACTGATTTCGGACGCGCAGAGTATCCTTGCGTTCTCCTCGGTGAATTTGAGTACCGGTATCCTTTGCCGGGGATATGGCCGAAGGCGCAGGCCGGCAAATCTATCCGGGTAAGAGATTGAAGCAGAAAAAGGAAAAATCTTCAGAGTTAATCACTCGATTACCAGCCTGCCAAAGAATTCAGGACGGTGAAAGTCCGGTATCTGACTGTCTACTTCGTTCCACATACCGAAGTGCGGGAAAGCGGTCTCATCTCCGCACTTGTAGAAATTCGCGTAAAAAGAGTATCCGCGGACGAAATCATTTCTGTCCACACTGAACAGGTCCTCTATAACGTCCATCTTAAGGGTGAACAGGACCCCCCATCCGTCGCCGGTCCGGATCGGTTCCGCGTCAAATCTTTCAGAGACATCGATCCTGTCATGTCTGGAGGTCCCGCACTGGGCGAGCAGAGCCGCATTTGCATTTGTTTCAAGATTGACATACCGCATGTTTTCGGGGTCAAATCTAGCAAAGAATTCCAGCGCACTGTCAAGGCAAACAGATGAGCCTTTTTCGGTAAATCTGGCAAGAGGGTCTTTTTCCGCAGAGAACATTCTTACATAGAATCCGTCGTCGGGCACAAGGGCGACCTGGGCGTAAGAGAACGGTTCATACCCCTTTTCCCACTTGAAATTGCATATCAGCGCCTTAGGGACAGACAGGAAATCGATGCTTTTTTTCGAATCAAAAGATTTTACCGGATAATCAGCCATAAGAAAAAACCTCCGCTGTTATAAAGGAATTCTGCAATGATGCCGAATGGCTACTGCTTTTTTCTGCTTAATATCAGAATAGTGAAGACTGAAATCAGGGCAATAACAATGATACCCATGAATATTGCGGGACTGTTGACAGGCTTTGTGTCTTCGCGTTTGGCTTCGGATCTGAGCTGGAGATCGGAAATGCTTTTTTCAAGGTCATCGTCATTTAGTTCCGTACTGTGTCCTGAAATCGAAAAAGTGTAAAAATCCGTTCCGGCATCCAGCCCCGATACGATGATTTTCATATAATCGAAAACAGCATATGCGGCCAGCTCGGAAAGATCGCAGACGACTGTCTTCCGTCCGGAAATGACAAATGAATACTCCACGATTCCGCTTCTGTTTCCGAAGACTACTTTTACCGGGGTCCCGTGAGAGGATTCCGGCAGTTCCAGATCTACCGAGACATAAGGAGTCAGGCTGAAATCCGTAGCCTTTTTGAATCGGCACACGGTTCCTGTCCGGTCTGTTCCGACGGAGGTCGTTCGCAGTCTTCTGGCCCCGTAGAGAGAACTGCTTGATACAGTGGTCCCGAGCTCCGAGGGATAGAATCCGCCGCTTCCGTAAAGCTCGGTAAAATTGAAGTAGTCATATGTCCCGGCTGTGTTCAGCGGGAGTTCTTCGATCGTCTTACCGGATATCCTGGACAGGCATTCTGCCTTTATGCTCTCAAACAAACGGGATGCATCTTCCGGAAGGCCTTCGATAAGGTCTGCCACCGGATCTGAAAAGCTGATATCCGCAAGTCCGTGGCTGTCCCAGATGGAGAGGATGCTGTCTTTCTCGTCATCTCCGCACTCGCGCAGGTCAACGGCAAATAAGGAAACGTCCTGATTCAGAAACATTTTCAGAACAGAATAGACATAACTGTCCGCAAGCGGTTCCGAAAGGCTGCCGGGCTTCCATACGTACATTATTCGGTCGGCTTTGACCGTCCCGTCTGAAAAAATACTTTTTAGACAGGATGAAAGAATCTCGGGACGGGCGGCAGCAAAGAATTCGCCGTCATAATCATTTAATGGATCGGAGATTCCATCGATACACAGCGACCATTTGAAATCTCCCTTTTCCTTGATCTCTGACGCGAGTGCATTCAAAAAGCAGCTTGCGGGATAATCTTTTGTATTCTCAAAAGGCATCGATCCGTAAACAGAATCCGAAACGGATGCGAAAACTGTCATTTCAGGATTTGCTTCATACAGCGCAGCGCTTATTATGCCCATCGTGTCAGTGTATTTATCAACGTACGAAGAGAATGTTTCTGAAACGGGGTACTTATCCGGATCTGTCCCTGAATAACTGTTGGCGTGTTCTCCCAGTATTATACCCGATACTCGCCCGTTCTCCCTGCCGTTATACCTTTCGGCGATGAAATTGCTGATTATGTAAATATCCGTGGCCGTGTCCTGGCTTTCTGCGAGAATACCGGCGCATGACCCTGCGGAATCATTTTCCGTGAGCCTTATGTACACGTCACCGCACGCGGCTCTGATCTTTGTATCGAGCCGCTTCACAACTTCACTGTTGTAATATCTGTATATGTTGTCATGCTTGTGGATGAACACCGTCTTCCCGGAAGAAGTCAATTCATCGACTGCAAGATCGATTACCGTAAAACTGCTTGCTGCATCGGAAGAGTCATATCTGTCGCCGATTATTACTCCGTCCAGGTCCTTCGTCTTTTTATCCGTTCCTGAGGAACCTCCCTGCGATGACTGAACAAACACCGGCGATCCGACAAAAACGGGAGTCTGATCCTGGCTCTGCGGGATTATGCAGACCAGATATTTTTTTGTCATTGCGGAACGGTCGCCGTTGTTGGATATCCTGAACTCGTATTTCATCGATATCGGGATTGTCGACAGCGGAGAAGCAAAAGTCAGAGTTTCCTGCGATATCTGTTCGCCCGGAGACAGGGCATAAAGTGCAAGCGACGACCCGCTGTAGCCGGATACGATTTCGGATACGATGGTCCCTCTAACGACTGTCGTGTTTCCGTCATTGCTGAGAACGGCCTCCGAAAAGGTCCCTCCCGGCGCGGAAAACCCGGTCAGTCCGAGTTCGACCGGCATAATCCGCCTGAATTTGACGGTACCGCTTGCAGAGCTGCTTTCGACAGCGAGAGTCCACCTGACCGCAGTCCCGATATTTGACGCTTCAAGAAGAATAATTCCCGTTTTGCCACCGCTGAGGTCGACAGTCTTAGACATATTGCCTATCACCGCCGATCCGTCCGAGGTAATATACGAGAATCTGAGCTTCCCGTCAAAACTGTTTTCAGCCACTTCTATAAGAACGCCGTCTGCCGCGCTGTACTCAAATCCGGGCAAAGAAGCTGAAATATATCTGTCACTGGCGGTGTCGAACACCAGAAGGCTGTTCTCAAACTGTGCATTTCCGTTGGCTTTATGGTATTCAGCTGAATAGAGCCTGTCGAGGATGTCTTCATCCATATGCCCGGAAGCGGAGACCGCGCCTATATAAAAATTAAAAGTCCCGTTCTTCTCAGGCATGCCTTTGAGTCTGACTGAAATGTAGTCTATGCTGTCCCGAAAGCTTTGGGATGCAATGCCCAGCTCTATGCTCTGCCATGTACCTGTTTTTAAGTTTTTTGTAACAGATGCGGAATGCTCTCCGGAAGAAATGGTCAGGACCGCTTCCAGAACTCGGTCGGCTTCACTCTCCATCATAACGTTTAGAGATATCTTTCCGTAATAGTGAAGCGATACTGGAATGTCAAAAGTCCGGCTTACCAGGGCTGTTACTTCCTCCTCCGGTTCATGCTCTCCGGTCGATATCATCAGAGCCGGAACTATTTCAGAGCTGTCGGGTAATTCCGCCTGCACGGGTTCAATTCTGACAGTGTCATCTTCTGAATGCCAGGGCATTGAATCGGGATCATATTCGAATTTATCTATTATCAGACCCTGAGGGGCGGACGAGGACGGATCGACATCTGCGGAAAGGACCGGGAGAGAAAAAAGTATTGCAAGCAGCAAGGCGGCTGATGTTAAGTATACAATACCAAGTCCGGACCGAACGGATCCGGGTGACCGGAGCAAAGCACGGTCCATGATTCTAATTAACAAATCAGCACCTCCTCTCCGGCGTTTGCCGGACTGATCTGAAAAAAGCAGAATCGTCCTGAAATACCATAATACCGCAGAGCGAGAAATTCGAAAAAGACTTCGCGCGCTGCGGCTGCTTCCTTATGAATTATAACATGTACGGTCGATCATAGTCAATAACAATGATATGGGGGGCCGTGCCCGGGGATGACCGGGACATTCCTCAAAGTTTGTGACGCCCTTTTCCTGTCATAAGCCGCGCAAGTTCCGATCTGCCTTGCCCTAAACGTGCAAAATGCCGCAAAAAGTTTGAAGAAACGGGGAAAAAAACCGGAAAACCATTGATTTTCAAATGAACTTGTGCTATACTTCACAACGATATGTGAGTAGATGGAGAGTGGGTTGTCCCACTCTCTGTTTTATGTACGGAAAGGATCCTTTTTCAATGAAGAAAAACGACGGACATATCTCTGAAACGGTGGCGGCGCTTGTCGGACCGTCTGTCAGCGGTCTCGGTTATGATCTTTGGGACGTGGAGTACGAAAAAGACGGCCCGGATTGGTTTCTGAGGGTGATAATCGATTCTTCCGACGGAATTAAACTTGAGGACTGCGAGAGAGTCCACAGAACGATTGAACCCATAATCGACGATGCGGATCCGATTCAGGACAGCTATTATCTCGAGGTCTCTTCTCCCGGGGTGGAGAGGGAACTGAAAAAAGAGAAGCATATCAAAGCGTCGATCGGTCAGGAAGTGGACGTCAAGCTTTTTTCCGCTCTGGACGGGAAGAAGCATTACAGGGGGATCCTTAAAGATTATTCCGGAGAAAACATCGTCATAGCGACCGGCGAGGGGGAAAAAGCCATTCCCTGCAAACAGATCTCGAAGATCATGACAGTATTCGATTTCAGTCAGATGTAAACAAATCATAGCTGGGTGAATGTATCATATTTGCAATATTTTAGGAGGACTTGATAATGAATTCAGAGTTTTTCAACGCCCTGGATCAGCTTGAGAAAGAAAAAGGCATACCCAAAGATTATATGCTGGAACGGGTGGAAGCGGCTCTAATCAGCGCATACAAGCGCGATTCCGGCGGATACAGCAACGTGAGAGTTGCGATAGATGACAAAAAGAAGACAGTAAAGCTCTTTCAGGTAAGAAACATAGTCGAGGAAGTGACTAACGAGGCCACGGAGATTTCCCTTGAAGACGCGAAAAAGCTGAATTCGAGGAACAAACTCGGCGGTGTCGTTGAGATAGAAGTCAAGACCAAAAACATGCGCAGACTGGGCGCTCAGGCCGCAAAGCAGGTTATAATTCAGGGAATCAGAGAAGCAGAGCGCAACATAATCATTAACCAGTATGAGAGCAAAAAAGAGGAAATAATCACAGCCGTCGTGCTCAGCATAGACGAGGCTACCGGCAGCGCGGTGCTTGATACCGGAACGAGCGAGGCTGTCATGCTTAAATCGGAGCAGATCCCGAATGAGCAGCTGAAGCCCGGCGACAGGATCAAGGTATACGTCACCGAGGTGAGACGAGACAGCCGCGGACCAATAGTCACCCTGACCAGAAACAGCATCGGGTTCCTGAAAAGACTGTTCGAACTTGAAGTCCCGGAGATAATGGACGGGGTGGTCACCATAAAAGGCGTATCCCGTGAAGCGGGTTCAAGAAGCAAGATAGCCGTTGCCTCAAGAGACAAGAACGTTGATCCCGTAGGTGCCTGCATCGGTTCCAAAGGCATGAGGATAAATCACATTGTCGAGGAGCTCCATGGAGAGAAGGTCGATGTTATAGATTACAGCGACAATCCGGACAAGTTCATACGTTCCGCATTGTCTCCTGCTGTTGTAAACACGGTTGAATTCGACGGCGAAAGATCCTGCAGAGTCTATGTGGATCAGGATCAGCTTTCCCTTGCAATCGGTAAAGAAGGTCAGAACGCTCGTCTTGCGGCAAGGCTGACCGGATTCAAGATTGACATAAAGGTTAAATAGACATATGGCAGAGCTGAAAAAAAGGAAAGTCCCGGAACGCAGGTGTCTAGGCTGCAATGTGAGTAAGCCGAAATCCGAACTGATCAGGGTCGTACGCGCTCCCGACGGAACAGTTTCACTCGATTTTAGAGGCAAAAAATCCGGCCGCGGAGCATATGTCTGCAGAGATCGGAAATGCCTTGAGAAGGCAGTAAAGTCGAAGAGGATTGCCAAAAACCTAGAGTGCGAGATACCGGAAGAGGTCATGAAGATGCTTTTCGAGGAAATTGAATCCGGAGAAGATGATCATGAATGACAGGATTCTCGGGCTTCTTGGGCTGTGTTATAAGGCCGGGAAGCTGTCCTTCGGTGCGAACCTCGCCTGTGAGGCAGTTTCTCGTGGGGCACCGCTGGCAATAGTATCGTCGGACGTGTCATCAAATACCGAAAAGAGGATTCGGGACAAGTGCTCATTTTACGGGAGCAGATTCAAAAAAGTCAGCTACGCGTCTTCAGCTATCGGACATGCTATCGGAAAGGAAAGCGCGATTGCGGCCGTAGCGGTAACTGACGGCGGATTATCCGGAAGGCTGATCGAACTGATCGATCTCTCAGAAGGCTCCGGAGATAATAATCTATAATTTTAATAATAATTTTTTTGAGTTCCATTCTTTGCAAGAAAGGAGTTCATAGCCTGTGACGGGGCTGTGGACAAGGTAAGTGGAAGCATGGCATCTACACCATCAAATTATCGGATCAACCAGATCGCCAAGGATTTTAACATCAAAAGCAGGGAGATTCTTGATGCTTTTTCTAAGAAATCCGGTGAAAAGACTCACATGACGGTTCTGGAACCCGATGAGTTTGAGTTTTTGGTAATTAAGCTGACCGAAAGGATACAGCTTGACAACATCGATGATTATCTTTCCGGCAAGAGCGTGATCGAACCTGCGGAGAAGAAGGTTAAGAAAGATAAGGCTGCCGATCAGGAGCAGGCAGGTGGAAAGCCCGGAGATGAGCCGCAGAAAAACGGTGAAACCGAGGGCAAACCATCCGACCTTTCCCAGCCTGCACAGGATGAAAAATCAGGGGAACAGAATTCAACTGCCTCCGAAAAAGCGAAAGACGGCAGGGATACCGATTCGAAAGCAGAACCGAAGGAAGGCCGCAAGGAACGGGAATCGGCACATCCTAGATCGGAAAAAACGGAAAAGCAGGAAGCTTCGGACGGCAGAAACCACCCCGGCGCCAGAACAGACGGAGCACGTCCGCAGCAGAAGAACGATTTCCGGGGCCAGACTCAGCAGAGACCCGGCGGTTCTACGCAGCAGGGACAGGGCCAGCAGCGTCAGAACAGCACTTTTTCGCAGGGACAGAATCAGGGTCAGCGGGACAGATTCAACAGAAACGAAAGAACCCAGTCCGGAAACGCAGGAACGCAGTTCAGAGGCGGTTCTCAGAACGCTGGTCAGAATGCCGGAAACAGCAGACCCGGGCAGAATCAGTGGCAGCAGGGTCAGGGCGGCGGACAGTCCGGTGTTCACGCTGACCGCAGGCCGGCTGTTCCGTTCAGGGGAGAGATCCAAAGCCAGCCTTCAAAGCAGACCGGTCCGAAAGCCCAGAAAGCGGAGAACAGGCCGCAGAGTACTATTGGTCCGAAACCTAAGATCGTTATAGAGCGCGGAGCCGCAACCCGTACCGGCGGTAAGAGAGTCATAGACACCAGATCCGGGGATGTTGATCTTTCCAAATACGATGAACGTTTTGAGCATCTTGCCTTTGACGCCGTCAAAGACAAATCGGACCGTTCTTCTGACAAACAGAAGATTAAGAAAAAGACCGCCAACGGTAAAAACAGTGCTCAGGACAAGGAAAAACTTGCAATAGAGCGCATGAAGAAAATGGAACTCGAAAAGGCCAGAAAAGCCCAGCTCCACATTACCGTTCCGGCCGAGATCTCTGTGGGCGAGCTTGCTTCAAGGCTTAAGGTCAGCGCCGGAGATCTCATAAAGCGGCTTATGAAAATGGGGATAATGGCCAGCGTCAACCAGATAATCGATTACGATACCGCTTTTCTGGTCGCAGACGAGATGAACGTAAAGGTCACCCAGGAAGTTGTCGTTACGATAGAAGAACGTCTGTTCGAAGAAGAGAGCGACGATGAAAGCAAACTGGTTGAGCGTCCGCCGGTAGTTGTTGTAATGGGCCATGTCGACCACGGAAAGACTTCTCTTCTGGATGCGATACGCCATACTAACGTGACCGAAGGCGAAGCTGGCGGAATTACCCAGCACATAGGAGCTTACAGGGTCACCATCAATGGTAAGGACATTACTTTCCTCGATACTCCGGGCCATGAAGCCTTTACTGCAATGCGAGCCAGAGGAGCTATGGCAACAGACATCGCGATACTGGTTGTTGCAGCGGATGACGGAATCATGCCGCAGACAGTTGAGGCAATAAACCATGCGAAAGCAGCCGGAGTTGATATAATCGTAGCGATAAACAAAATGGACAAGCCGGCAGCAAATCCCGATCTTGTCATGCAGGGACTGACACAGTATGACCTCGTCCCGGAGGAATGGGGCGGGGATGTGATATGCGTACCCGTATCGGCCGTCACGCGAATGGGTATAGACAGTCTTCTCGAAAATATTCTCCTCGTTGCAGAGATGAAGGAACTCAAGGCAAATCCCGAACGTCATGCCAAAGGCATAGTAATCGAAGCAAAGCTGGACAAGGGCCGCGGTCCTGTTGCAACTGTGCTCGTCCAGAACGGAACGCTCCGTTCGGGCGATATCGTGATTGCAGGCACATCCGTAGGACGTGTCCGCGCTATGCTTGACGACAAGGGCGCAAAACTAGCGGAAGCGGGACCGTCGGTTCCCGTGGAGATCATCGGCCTGTCCGAAGTACCTTCTGCAGGCGACGAATTCAACGCCGTTGAAGATGAAAGGATGGCACGCGAGCTCGCTGAACAGAGGCGGAGCAAGGCCCGTGAAGACGAGTTCAAAGCAAATTCCAAGGTCAATCTTGAAGATCTGTTCTCTCAGATATCTGAGGGTACGAAAAACCTCAATATCATCGTCAAGGCAGATGTCGGCGGATCAGCCGAAGCCGTCAAGTCATCACTGCTCAAACTGTCGAATGACGAGGTCAAGGTCAATGTCATTCATTCTGCTGTCGGCGGCATAACCGAAGGAGATGTTATGCTGGCGGGAGCGTCAAATGCGATTATAGTCGGTTTCAATGTCCGCCCGGACAAGAACGCGCTCGACATCGCATCGCAGCAGGGAGTCGACATCAGGACATACAGGATCATTTATGAGTGCATCGAGGAGATCTCTGCAGCCATGAAAGGTATGCTCGCTCCTCAGTACAGGGAAGTTGTCCTTGGCCATGCCGAAGTCAGGCAGACCATTCACGTTCCCAGCGTCGGGACGATTGCCGGCTGCTATATTCTTGACGGCAAAGTGGCGAGAAACGCTCTTATCCGTGTAACTCGCGACAGTGTTGTGATATTTGAAGACAAGATATCTTCTCTCAAGAGATTCAAGGACGACGCAAAAGAAGTGCTTCAGGGCTTTGAATGCGGTATCGGACTTGAGAAATTCAATGACATCAAAGAAGGGGATATCCTTGAGGCATATATGATGGAGGAGATCGAAAGATAACTTTCGTAATCCGCGGGGGACATTACGTTTACGTGCATGTCCCCCGTACTTTTAACGGGGCGTTTGTTCGCCGGAGGCGGAATCATGAATGAAATCATATCTAAAGAGGGCTTTGTGTTCCTTGATGGGGCTATGGGTACTTCTCTCAGGACAGCTGTTCCGGATCATTCCGGAATCCCCGATATTCTTTCTGTCACGCATCCCGGGGTAGTTACCGAAATACACAGGAAATATGCCGAGGCAGGAAGCGATATCATTTACACTAATACTTTCGGCGCTTCCGAGGAAAAACTTGAAGGCACCGGAACAACGCTTGAGCGACTGATTGCTGCTGCTGTAGAAAATGCCAGAAAAGCGGCCGGGGAAAATACGGCAGTCGCACTGGATGTCGGGCCGACCGGGAAAATGATGCCTCCTATGGGGGAGATGACGTTTGACGAAGCATATGAAATCTTCCGTAAAAAGATGATCTTCGGCGAAAAAGCGGGAGCGGATCTGATAGTGATCGAAACGATGAGCGATCTCGGCGAAGCCAGGACCGCGCTCCTCGCCGCGAAGGAGAACACCGCTCTGCCGGTATTTGTGACAATGACATTCGGAGAGAACGGAAGGAGCTTCGCCGGGTGCTCTCCGGAGAATTTTGCCGTCCTGATGACAGCGATGGGGGCTGACGCTATAGGTGTAAACTGTTCGTTCGGACCTGACCAGCTTTATCCGGTCATCCTCGAAATGTCGCGTAAGACAGATCTTCCGCTGATTGTAAAGGCCAATGCAGGCCTACCTTCATCTGACGGGAGCTACAGCATCGGACCGGCGGATTTTGCGGAAAAGATGAAAAGATTTTCTGAAGTCGGGATCAAGTATCTCGGGGGATGCTGCGGAACCACCCCTGAATACATCAGATGTCTGAAAGAGGCATACACAGGCATCCATCTCAGGGAAAGAGACTTTGAAAGAAAGTGTTACATTGTTTCCCAGCGAAAATGTGTGGATGCGGATAAGATCTCGATCGTCGGCGAGAGGCTGAATCCGACAGGAAAGAAAAAACTTGCGGCGGCTCTGGCTGAAGAGGACATGGACTACCTTGTGTCTGTAGCAAAGGAAGAGGAATCGGCAGGCGCTGACATTCTTGATGTTAATGTCGGAATACCCGGAGCTGACGAGGCCTCTCTTATGAGGAAAGTGGTATCTGCCGTCAGTTCGGTAACCGATCTGCCGCTGCAGATAGACTCAAAATCACCTTCCGCAATTGAAGCCGGCCTCAGGGCCTTTCCTGGAAGGGCAATCATTAATTCGGTTGACGGCACGGACGAAACGCTTGACGGCATACTCCCGCTTGCAAAGAAGTACGGGGCTGCTCTGATCGGGCTCACTATAGACGAAAACGGCATACCCGCATCCGCGCTGGACAGAGTGAAAATCGCAAAAAAGATCATGGAAAGGGCAGTCAGCGCCGGAATACCCAAGAATGACATCTTTATTGACTGTCTGACTCTTGCCGTATCCGCCGAACCGGAAGGCGCCGTGCAGACGCTTGAGGCGGTCAGACTTGTCAGGGACGAGCTGGGGCTTAAGACGACTCTGGGCGTCTCCAATATCTCTTTCGGACTTCCGGAAAGGGAAGTGATTGCCAGCAGCTTCCTGACCCTTGCCCTGAACAACGGGCTTACGCTTCCTATTATCAATCCGAGTGCCAGACGTATGAAAGATGCGGTGTTTTCGTTCCGGGCGCTGACAGGACTCGACAGATCGTGTATGGATTACGTCGAGTATATGAAGAGCGCCCAGCCCGGACAGATTCAAAACACAGAAAGCGCGGAAACCAGACTCACTGACCTGAAAAAAGCTATTGTAAACGGGGATGAAGCATTATCGCGCAGGATCTCCGGGGTACTGCTGGATAATGATCCGTCTGCCGATCTGATCAACGGCCTTATTATCCCGGCTCTTGACGAGGTTGGAAGCAAATTCGAGTCCGGAGAGTATTTCCTTCCTCAGCTCATGAGAAGCGCATCGGCTGCCAGTGCCGCGGTCGAGGTCCTCAAAGCAAGAATGAAAAACAGCAAGACAGATTCCGAAAGCAAGGGAAAGATAATCCTCGCAACTGTAAGGGGCGATATCCATGATATAGGAAAAAATATCGTGAAGATGGTTCTTGCTAACTACGGTTACGAGATAATTGACCTTGGAAAGGATGTCCCAAAAGAAGCGGTAGCGGAGTCTGCGCTTGAAAACGATGTCAGACTGGTGGGGTTGAGCGCACTTATGACGACAACGCTGGACTCGATGGAAGAGACGATAGCATACCTTCGCAGCCTGGGGTATTCCGGATATGTTATGGTAGGCGGAGCAGTTCTTACCGAGGAGTATGCGAAGAAGATCGGGGCCGATTTTTACGCAAAAGATGCGAAAGAATCCGCCGATATAGCTAAAACTGTATTCGGAGGCTGAAGGAAGACGATATGAGCGGAGGTTTTGAAACTGTCTCGCTGTCTGCAGACAAAAAAGAACTTGTTATCATAGATCAGACTCTTCTGCCCGGCAAAAGGGTATTTCTGTCGCTGAAAACAAAAGAAGAGATATTCGAGGCCATCAGGTCGCTGCGTGTCCGCGGTGCTCCTGCGATCGGGGTCGCGGCCGCGATCGGGATCTATGTCTGTTCGCTGGATTATTATCAGAATGCCCGGGATGATTTCGAAGCGGAGATTATTGCTGCCGCGGATTATATCGGTTCCGCGAGACCTACTGCTGTCAATCTCAGATGGGCAGTGGAACGAATGAAGCATACTCTGACATCGCATTCGGGCGAAAATGCTGAAATGGTGCTTGATGCTCTTTTGGCTGCCGCGGAGGGGATCTATCGGGAGGACATCGAGTGCTCAAGGCGTATCGGAGAATACGGGCTTCCGCTTCTGCGCGGCTGCAGTTCCGTTCTGACACACTGCAATGCGGGAAGGCTGGCTGCGGTTAAATACGGTACCGCGACCGCGCCCATTTATCTTGCGCACGAGAACGGTATCGACATAAGAGTATACTGCGACGAGACCAGACCTCTGATGCAGGGCGCGCGGCTGACTTCTTTTGAACTTTCCGACGCGGGGATTCCTGTAACTCTTCTCTGCGATAATATGGCGGGATCGGCCATGAGGAACGGAATGATCGACGCCGTGATCGTCGGATGCGACAGAGTTGCGGCAAACGGTGATTTCGCCAATAAGATCGGCACGTCTATGGTTGCATTGTGCGCAAGAGAGTACGGGATTCCGTTCTATGTCGCCGCACCGAGGTCTACCATCGATATGGACACGGAAAACGGCAAGCAGATCATCATTGAACAGAGAGATTCGGACGAAGTTACGGATATGTGGTTCGCTCAAAGGACTGCGCCGAAAGGAATAGATGTCTACAATCCGGCATTCGATGTTACAGACGCTTCTCTGGTCACCGCTTTCATAACTGACGCAGGAGTAGTTTATCCTCCTTTTTCCGAGAATCTTCTGGTTGTTCAAGAGGTGAAATAATGGAACGTGAAGCTATTTGCAGGACTGCGGAGCTTTTGGGAGACGAAGCTGTCGAAAAGCTGTCAAAGGCATCGGTGATCGTCTTCGGGATCGGAGGGGTCGGCAGCTTTGCGGCAGAGGCTCTTGCCAGAAGCGGCATCGGCAGGATGGCGCTGGTAGATTTCGACAGAGTGAGCGTCAGCAATATAAACCGACAGATAATCGCGCTGCATTCAACGGTGGGAATGTTCAAGACCGAAGCAATGGCAAAAAGGATAAAAGACATCAATCCGGATGCGGAGATAAGGGAATTCCGGATATTTTACGGTGATGAAACCGAAAGTGAAATCGATCTGTCCGAATATGATTATATCGTCGACGCGGTAGATTCAGTACGCACAAAACTGATGCTGGCAGAAAAAGCTCTTGAGAAATCAGTAGGGATCATTTCTTCGATGGGAACAGGCAACAAGACTGATCCTTCCAGATTCCGCATATGCGATATAAAGAAGACTTCGGTATGTCCTCTTGCCAGATCTGTCAGGACACAGCTGAAAAAAAGAGGTATAGACAGTCTCACAGTGCTGTTTTCAGACGAAAAACCGGCAAGAGCCAAAAGCACCGTTGATGCTCCCGCATCATGCTCTTTTGTTCCCTCCGTGGCCGGACTAATGATCGCCGGACATGTGATCAGGGAGATATCAGAACACGGTTAAAAACACAGAGCCCTGCCGGAAATATGCGGCAGGGCTCCTTTAATGACTGTTTATCGTTTGCTGGTATTCATTAACTTTATCAGCGGCTCAGCAAGAAGACTCCGACCTCTAAAGGTGGGAGATGAATTGCGGAAAAGAGCCGCTTATAGTTTTTGATTCTTCATCGAATGCATATAAGCCGGACAAACGTTTCCGGCAAGTACAGTAAAGGATCATTTGAGAAATCCGCTGATAATCTGTTCCTCTGCTTCTCTTTCAGTCAATCCCAGCGTCATCAGCTTGATGATCTGGTCTCCGGCTATCTTTCCTATCGCCGCCTCATGTACCAGAGAGGCATCTACGCATTCGGCCTCGAGCCCGGGAACAGCTATGATGCGCCCGTTGTCCATTATTATTGAATCGCATTCTGTGTGGCCGGTACATTCCGCTTTGCCTGTGAGCCGGACTTCGAACTTCTGAACGGATTCATCCCTGGCAACGGAACGGGATACTATATCGGCGCTGGAATGATCTTCGTTCAGATTGACGATATATGAACTGTCAGCACTCTGGCTGCCGTGAGTCATGAGCCTTTCCCTTATAACCAGCCTGGACCCCTCCGCGAGTTCTGCCGTGGTGGTCCTCACCGTATCGTCGACCCCTTTGATCTGTACCATTTCCATCTCGGCACAGCTTCCCTTTTCCAGATAGACCTCTGTCGCCGGATTGAGTATCCTTTTTCCGGAGCCCTCTCCTGAGCCGTAGTGCTTTTCAACGTATTTTATCTTTGAGTTTCTGCCGACAAAAAAGCGGTGTACTCCGTCATGACGGGAATCACCTGTTCCGCAGTTGTCTATGCCGCACCCGGCGACTATTAGGACATCGGAGTTTTCACCGATGAAGAAGTCATTGTATACGGTTTCCTGAAGACCGCTCTGAGTCATTATTACCGGAATGTGCACGCTTTCGTTCACTGTCCCGGGCTTGATATGGATATCCATTCCGCTGACTTCTGTTTTTGAGACTATCTCTATGTTTTCGCTGGAACGTCGAGCTACGGACTCACTGTTAGAGCGTATGTTGAAAGCTCCTTCAGGAACCGAATGAAGATCCGCGACCTCTTTTAAAAGCCTTTTCTGTATTTCATCCAAAGCAACCATATTATAAGCTCCCTGTCAGTTGTCTTCCGCTATTTTGCAGTTCCCGACCGCCGAAGAAGTGCCAATCAGCTCGGGCAGTATTTTTTCCTTCGGACCCATGCGTTCTATCGTCCCGCTTTTGAGAACTATTATTTCATCCGCGATATCCAGTATTCTTTCCTGATGCGAAATAATGATAATGGAACTGCCCTCGATCGAAGATCTCAGCTTCCTGAAGACATCGATCAGTTTCTGGAAACTCCAGAGGTCTATGCCGGCTTCCGGTTCGTCAAATACAGAAAGAGATGTTTTTCTTGCGAGGACGGTGGCGATCTCTATTCGCTTGAGTTCGCCGCCCGAGAGATTGGCGTTGATTTCACGGTCAATATAGTCCCTTGCGCACAAGCCGACAGAGGACAGATAGCCGCATGCGTCAGCGACGGAAAGCTGTTTCCCGGAAGCGATGCGAAGAAGATCGATAACGTTTATGCCTTTGAACCTGACCGGCTGTTGAAAGGCAAACCCTATGCCTTTTTTGGCGCGTTCCGTCACATTCAGGGGAGTTATATCCTCTCCTTTGAAGAAAATGTTTCCCTCAGATGGCTTCTCGATTCCCGCGATCAGTTTGGCGATGGTGGATTTACCGCCCCCGTTCGGGCCGGTAATGACGCAAAGCCTGTTTTCGGGGACTCTGAAAGAAACATCCTTGATTATCTCCTTCGTTCCGCCGTCAGGTCCGACATTGAAAGAAATGTTTTTTAGCTCAAGCATTTTTCAATTTGCTCCGTTCTTACTGAAAGGATGAGACAGAGGGGTGACCGCCGGAACAGCCACCGGTCCTGCTTCACCACAACAGTTTATCATATTTTGGTCAACCGGGCAACCTGTCCGCACCCGGAAAAACCGAGACGCCTTATCTTAACGGCCCTAGCTTATTTTTTTATAAAAAGGAGATCAGAGATAATGAAACTGAACGATATCAATATCAGGGATCCATTTATTCTGCCTTTAGGAGGGAAATACTACCTGTACGGAACCAGAGTCAGGTTTACGGAGGAATTTCCGTACGGATGGGGCGACCAGAGAGGATTTGATGTCTATGAGAGCGCCGATCTGATCAACTGGGACGGGCCGGTAAGCATTTTCGAAGCCGGAGGCGGATTCTGGGGTACATCGGAATTCTGGGCTCCGGAGATACATATTTACAGAGACAGATTCTATATGTTTGCTTCATTCATCTCCGAAAAAACGCGGCGCGGAACCAGCATACTCGTTTCGGACGATCCGCGCGGTCCCTTCGAACCTGTCGTCAATCATTCCGTGACGCCGGCAGACTGGGATTGTCTTGACGGTACCCTTTATATCGACAGGCTCGGCAGACCTCATATCGTTTTCTGCCATGAATGGGTCCAGATCGGAACCGGAACGGTGTGCGAGGCACTGCTTTCCGATGATTTGTGCCGGGTTGTTTCGGAACCGCGGGTCCTGTGGTCTGCAACTGATTTCAAAAGAGACGTCAGCATTTCAGATGACAGCGACGCTTATATCACAGACGGACCTTTCCTTTTCAGGGACGCGTCAGGAGGCCTTTGCTGCCTTTGGGCCAGCTTTTCGGAGAAAGGTTACTGCGAACTTGTTTCCAGAAGCGACAGCGGGGAGATCGGCGGAAACTGGACAGTCTGTCAGGATCCGGTGACCGAAACCGACGGAGGTCACGGGATGTTATTCACAGATTTTTCGGGAAGGATCGATTTTATCATGCATCGGCCCAACAGGGCCGGATCGGAAAGACCGGAGATCTATTCTTTTACGGAAACCCACGGAAGGTTCTCGATCGCTCCGCTTGAAAACTGATCCTGGGGGGATCAGAGGACGATGTCGATCTTCCTGTCTTTGTAATAGTATTCCATATCCCTGTCACTGATCTTCCTAGAGACTCTGCACGGGTCACCGAACGCGACCGAATTCGGAGGGATATCTCTTGTAACCACGCTTCCGGCGCCGATTACCGAGTTATCGCCTATGCAAACTCCCGGGATAACTATCACGCCAGCCCCGAGCCAGCAGTTTTTTCCGATGCGTACAGGAGCATTGTACTGATACGCTTTTTCCCTCAGCGCCGGGCAAACAGGATGCCCGGCGGTGGCGATGGTAACATTCGGTCCGATCATGGTATGGTCGCCGACATAAATGTGCGTGTCGTCCACAAGTGTCAGATTGAAATTGGCGTAGACTTTTTCCCCAAAATGACAGTTTTTCCCGCCCCAGTTCGAGTGGAGCGGCGGTTCAATGTAACACCCTTCACCGATCTCGGCAAACATTTCTTTCAGAAGTTTGCTGCGAAGTTCTCCCTGAGACGGCCTAGTGCTGTTGTAATCATACAGCTTTTCAAGACACTTTGCCTGGAGTTCGGATAATTCAGCGTCATCAGGCAGATATAGTCCTCCGCCGTGTATTCTTTCATAATCAATCATGCTGATCGGTAACCTCTTTCCCTGAGATTTTTGAAATTACGGTTGCAATAATAAGCAGTACCGAGACTGCGAGGATGAAATACGGAAAAATCCACAAGCCCGCGCGTCTGGCAAATACCCCGAAAAGATTTGGGAATATCAGCGATCCCATACATGCCACAGCCATCTGGACCCCGATCACTGACTGGGAAACATCCCTTCCGAACAGTTTCGGCGTCAGATGCATAATATTCGGGAACAGAGGTCCTATTCCGAGTCCGGCCAGGAAGAGCCCCGTGGCGGAAACGGTGCCGGAAAGCGGTGCAAGCAGTATTACTGCCGCCGCGACCGTCAGTATTTCTCCGGCAGCTATAATCCTGCTGCTTCTAAGTTTGGCGGAGAGAAGTCCGGAAAGGAGCCTTCCTCCCGTAATGCCGGCATAATACAGAGTTACGGCTCTTGCAGCTGCATCAACTTCCATTCCTTTTTCATTGACGAGGAAAGTGCTTCCCCAAAGTCCGCATCCTACCTCGAATGCGCATGCGGCCAAAAGTATCGCCAGCACGGGAATCACGCCTTTAAGCCTGAGAACTCCGGAGACGGACAGGGTCACAGGCTTTTTTTCTTCTTTATGTATGCCTTCACCTGTTTTTTTCCACAGCGGCAGGGAAACAGCAACAAGGATAAATATCGAAAATAATATCACAGAGACAAGGCGGTAGCCGGATCTCCAGTCACTTTCGTTTGACAGCGTAAGCGAAAGAAGGAAAGGGCTCGCTGTAACTCCGATACCGTAGAAGCAGTGCAGAAAATTCATCTGCATAGCGTTGTAATGAAGAGCCACATAATTGTTCAGCCCCGTATCGATTGCTCCGGCTCCGAATCCCAGAGGGAAAGCCAGTATGACGAAACAGACCAGGCTAGGAGAGAAAGACATCCCCGTCAGGGCAAGAGAGGTCATCGCCGTACTAACCGCAGTGACTCTGTATGTGCCGAATCTGTTTATCACCCTTCCGCTTAAAAGGCTTGATAAAAACGTGCAGATCGAGACAGTGACGGTAACGAAGCTGGCATAGGAAATTGGCAGTCCGAATTCACTGTAGATTGCAGGCCAGGAAGTTCCGAATACGGAATCCGGGAGTCCGAGACCTATGAAAGCGGCGTAAATAACTATCAGCAGCAAGGTCGCCAATTTCTTTTCCTTCTTTTCTTTATCTATGTACTGCGGTCGGGGCGGTGCCGAATGGAAGACAAAAAATAAGATTAATCCTATTATATCATTTTTTTGTTGTCAAGACATTTGGGACGGCCCGAATAATCACAATAATCATTTCGTCGTTTCATAAAAACATCCGCTCATTTTCAATGGCTTTTCATAAAACCTTCACAATACGGTTGTAGAATACTGGCGAAATCAAAGAGGATTCCACAACAGAATGCTCAAAAAATAGATCATGAGTACGAAAGGACGGTCGGATCATGAATAACGGTTACGGAAACAACAATTATTATAACAGCGGAAGATACAGCAACAATTTCTCGTCTCCTCCTGAAAGAAATACCCCTGAACCCATAGTGATAGGCGGAGAACCGAAAAATCAGAGCAGCGGGAAAAACAAGAGGATCGGCGCAGGTACGATAGCTCTGATCCTGGTCTTCTGCATTCTGGTCTCTGCCGTGGTAGGCGCCGGGAGCAGTTACCTGACAAGCAGACTGCTGAATTCCGAGAAATCGGGCACACCGTCGGAGTCACAGTCACCGGCAGCGATAAAACCGACATCAGCCACAGTCATATATGAAAACGTATCCGCTTCGTCAGACAGCATAGAAGAAGGGTCTACCACCGCAGTCGCTGCCGCAGTCTCGGACTCTGTGGTGGAAATTGTGATCGAAAAGATCACGAGCTCGGCATTTTACGGACAACTCGTGGGTTCCGGCGCGGGAAGCGGAGTGGTCATCACTTCAGACGGATATATTGCCACCAACAATCATGTCATCGAAGATGCCAGCAATATCACCGTACGTATGAAGAACGGCGATATCTACAAGGCGGATCTGGTAAGCGCTGACGCGGAATCGGATCTTGCTCTTATAAAGGTCAGTCCGAAGGAAAGTCTGACTCCGGTGGTTTTTGCCGACAGCGATTCACTTAAGGTCGGACAGCAGGTCATCTGTATCGGTAATCCTCTCGGAACGCTTGGCGGAACAGTAACTTCCGGAATAATAAGCGCGCTTGACCGTGTCCTGACGATAGAAGGCAATAGAATGAAGCTCTTTCAGACGGACGCTGCGATCACTCCGGGCAATTCCGGCGGCGGGATCTTCAATATGAAGGGTGAACTGGTTGGCATAGTGGACGCGAAATCGGTCGGTACCGATGTCGAAGGACTTGGCTACGCGATTCCTTCCTCCACCGCAAAAAAGGTGCTCGGTGAACTGTTAGAGTACGGATATGTCCGCGGAAGGATAGATCTGGGGCTGACATACGTGGACATCGACAACAGGATCACGGCAATGTATTACAGAGTGGATTCACTCGGCTGTTACATAATATCCTCTGAATATTCCGATGAACTGAAGCAGGGGGACAGGATAATCGCAGTAAACGACAAGGAAGTCAGTTATTCCAGTGACATAAAGGACATAAAAGAAGATCTGAATGTCGGTGACGTTGTAAAGATCACCGTCGTGAGGGACGGGCAGAACATCGATGTGAATCTGGTCTGTCATGAAAAAGTCCAGGAAGGTAAAAACATCAATTTCGAAACCTGACAAGTTTCGTCTCCTAATTGATCGGTGCGGTCGGCGCTTTTGCCCGGCCGCACCGGCGTTTCCGGCAGAATGCGGTGGATCATCCTTAGCGGTCTCCGTTTTCCGGGCAGATACCGTTCCGCGTTTTTCATCGTATTTCTTAATATTGCAATGAAAAACCAGTTATATTATAATTGTTTACGGAACAAGCCGCTTCAGTTTGAAGAATCATTTTTTAGTACGGTGGTGCGAAGATGTACAAGATTCTGGTCGTTGACGATGAGGAAAAAATCCGCAGGCTGATAACAAAATATGCGGAATTCGAAGGACATGAGACGGTCGAGGCAGCCGACGGCATGGAGGCGGTCCGCGTCTGCAGGGAAAACAAATTCGATATTATTATCATGGATATAATGATGCCGGAACTGGACGGGTTCTCTGCTTGCCGGGAGATCAAGAAATTTACAGACACCCCTATCCTTATGCTGTCGGCAAGAGGGGAAGAGTATGACAGGATAAACGGGTTCGAGCTCGGGATAGACGATTATGTCGTCAAACCTTTCTCACCGAAAGAACTCATGCTGAGAATAGAGGCGATAATGAAAAGGGTCCGTTCTCAGGCGCCGGCGGAACCAGACAAAAACGAGATATTCGAATACAGCGGACTGAAAGTCGACATTACAGCGAGAATAGTCTACGTTGACGGGAAAAAGGTAGACATGTCCCCGAAGGAATACGATCTTCTGTTTTATATGATAAAAAACAAGAATATCGCACTGTCCAGAGAAAAACTGATCAGCGAAGTGTGGGGATATGATTTTTACGGCGATGACAGGACTCTCGATACGCATATCAAGCTTCTGAGACACGATCTCGGAGATTACAGCACTCTCATCGTTACGCTCCGCGGTGTAGGCTACAGGTTTGATATAAATGGCTGAGGGGACGGCCGCCGGGGTGGGCATGAACACCTCTGAAAAGAACAGGGCTGCGGAGCAGAACCGGGGGAAGAGAAAACCGTACCTTTCAATACAGATAATTTTATATTTTTCCATGTTTGCTGCTTTCGTCATTTTTGTAGTATGGCTTTTCCAGATAGTTTTCCTTGAGAATTTTTACAGATCCGCCCGGTTCTCTGATCTGAACAAAGTCGCTCACGCCGTTACCTCAAAGCTGGACAGCGGGTCGCTTGAGAGCGAGATCGAGTTTCTTGCCCTGGAGAATCAGGTCTGTATAATTGTATATGACAGCAGCGGCAAACAGGCCGCATCGTGCGATGTTCTCGAAAGCTGTCTGATTCACCATACCGACTCGGATACGATCAGCAACTTTTACGCAAAGGCAAAAGAAGAGGGCGGACAGAACATCACTACGATAAAGAGAGAGGGTTTTGTATCGGAAGAAGGCAAGGCCCTGGGAGAATCCGTCGTACTGACCAGAATAGTCAGATCAGGCACGGGAAAAGAATACATTCTGGTCCTCAACGCCCAGCTGATACCTGTCGTCTCGACTTTGAACACCATGCAAGGGCTGATGATCTGGATCTCGGCCTTGGTTATTATTTCAGGAATACTGTTTGCTCTGCTTATTATAAGGCAGGTATCGGGACCGATATCCAAGCTCAGCCGTTCTTCCCGCCTTCTGGCAAAAGGGGACTATGACGCGGACTTTACCGTCTCGCGGGGATGCCATGAAGTCGGAGAGCTCGGCGACGCGCTCGCATATGCAGCGAGGGAAATATCAAAGACAGACAGGATGCAGAAGGAGCTCATAGCGAACATTTCCCATGATCTGAGGACTCCGCTCACCCTGATCAAAGGCTACGGCGAGGTCATGAGAGATATTCCCGGAGAAATGACACCCGAAAATATGCAGGTAATAATTGACGAGACCGAGAGGCTCAGTTCGCTTGTCAACGATCTCGTGGATATCTCGAAGATACAGTCCGGAGCAGTCTCACTTGAACTAACGGATTTCGATCTGGGAGAAGTAACTCTCGAGACTATGGGCAGATACAGGAAACTGATCGAAAAAGACGGTTACGTCATAAACTGTTCCTGTGAAAAGGACCTGCCGGTCAGGGCGGATAAAACGAGGATACTTCAGGTTATTTACAATCTGATTAACAACGCGATCAACTATACGGGCAATGACAAAATGATCGACGTGAAGGTATACGGCCGCGACGGTGAGGCGGTGTTCGAGGTCACGGATACCGGCGATGGAATAGAACCTGACAAGCTGGACCTTATCTGGGACAGGTACTACAAGGTTGACAAGGTCCATAAACGCGCGGCTGTCGGAACGGGACTCGGACTGTCGATCGTAAAGAACAATCTGTCGATCCACGGTGCGAAATACGGAGTCATAAGCTCTCCCGGAGAAGGAAGCACGTTCTGGTTCTCTCTCGGAATTGAAAGCGCAGGAGAAGATGGTTCCCGCTAAGATTTTAAAGATAATAACAAAGAATGATCCGGTTCGGAAGGAGAGGAGGAAGGCGTCTTCGCCGGTCGCGAAATGAAAACAGAAGGCAAAAACAGTATCTGCGTTTCCGTGAGCGAGCTGATCAGGTTTTCCTCTCTCGCCGGTGACATCGATCTGAGAAGAGGCTTTTCCTTTATGCGTGACCCTGACGGGGACAGGCGCGATCCCGATGATGCTCAGACCCCGCGGAAGAGAATAAAACTGGAACACACATTTGTTACGGGGGACTTGAACGTTACTGTCTCTGATACAGCGGAAAGGATCTCCCTTGATGAAGGCACCATTTTGGTAGAAACAGTCAGGGTAATACGCGGGGAACCTTCACAAATAGATGATTCGATCCACAATATGATCTTTGCCGAAGCCGAGATGTACGGTTTTTTATTTTCTCGGACAAACAAAGCGGAAAGAGCGGATATTGTTCTTACATACATATCAACTGCTTCAGGAAGAAGATTCAGATCGGTTCGGCATCTCAGTGCGGAGGAACTTGATGAAAGGGCAAACGGATTGTTGGAAAGGGCCATGCCCTTTTTTCACATTGCTCTTGAGATAAAGGAAAATGTACCTGCTCAGCTTTACGGGGCGGCATTTCCGTACGAAAGCAAACGTTCCGGCCAAAAGGATCTCGTCACTAGGGCATACGAGACTATTGTAAAGGGGAAAAGACTGTTTGCCGAGGCTCCGACAGGGACCGGCAAAACGATATGCGCTCTTTTCCCCGCCTTGAAAGCGGTCGCGACCGGACATGCCGACAAGGTGTTTTATTTTTGCGCCAAGAGCACGATTGTCAGCCAGGCCATAGAAGCGGCGCAAAGTTTGGGTTCCCGGGACATGAGGATCATCTCGCTTTCGGCAAGAGGGAAAATGTGTTCTTCCGTTACGAAGCCGGTCCCGGGCAGATCTTTCGAAGCATGCAATCCGGATCGTTGCCCGGTTGCCGGAGGTCATTTTAACAGGAGCAGAGATGCGCTCTTCGAGCTCCTTTCAAAGCACCGGGCCTACACTTCTGAGCTTATATCGGAAACCGCTGCCAGATTCCGCGTGTGCCCTTATGAACTTTCGCTGGATCTTTCGGAATTCTGTACGGTAGTCATATGCGACTACAACTATCTGTTCAGCCCGCAGGTCAGGCTCAGAAGATATTTCAGCGGAAACTCAAGGAGGACGGTCTTTGAAGAAGAAAGGTATCTGTTTCTGATTGACGAGGCCCATAATCTTGTTTCAAGAGGCAGAGAGATGTATTCTGCTGAGATCTCGACTTTCCGGGAACTGCCGGTTTCTTGCGGCAAAGCCGTAACGGAATCCGCGGAAATGATGAACAGGGCTCTGAAAGAGCTTTCCGAAGCGGCTGGCGAATCCTCGGAAGTGGCCGGGCCGGAGGGAAGCGAAATCGTTCACCGGGCAGGGATCGTTCCGAACCTTCCCGACGGGTTCGTTGTCGCCGTGGAAGGCTTCCTGAACGCCGTATCCGCTTCCATGCGCAGCGGGACCGAACTGACCGAGGAGATTTATGACAGATATTCCGCTGCAGAGTCATTTCTTGATCTCGCACATTCTCTCGATGACGCTTTTTCGGTTTTCACGGAGGCGATCGGGGAAAAAATCAAATGCAGGATAATATGTCTTGATCCGAGCCGAAGGCTGTCAGAGTGCATGGATCTCGGACAGTCATCCATCCTGTTTTCCGCAACGCTGTCTCCTATGGATTACTATATCAATGTGCTCTCGGGTCCGGGCACAGCCGAATCCGAAGTTATTGATTCTCCCTTCCCGGCTGAAAACCTGGCTGTATTCGTCGCCGACAGGTTCAGTACCCGCTTTTCGGACAGAGAGATTTCTTCAAATGCTCTGGCGGATATGATCGCCGCGGCTGCAGGAGCAAGGAAGGGCAATTACATCGCTTTTTTTCCGTCATATTCATATATGGAAACCGCGTACGGAAAGTTCAGAAAGAGATATCCCAATGTCATTTCCGTTATACAGTCAAGAAATTCCAGCACCGAAGACAGAAGAAGATTTCTGAATTCATTTTCTGATGACGGAGAGAGAAGAGTGTTTTTCTGTGTGCTCGGGGGAATATACTCCGAGGGGATCGATCTCGCCGGAGGCAGACTAATAGGGGCGATCATTATCGGAGTGGGGACCGGGCAGATGACGAGCGAGAGGAATGTCCTTTTAGAATACTATGAAAACAAATACGAGTCCGGCTTTGACTATGCATATACATTTCCGGGTATGAACAGGGTGCTTCAGGCGGCAGGCAGGGTCATCAGAAGCGGAGAGGACAGGGGAATAATCGTCCTGATAGATGACAGGTATGCTGAACAGCGGTATCTTGGTCTGTTCCCTTCCCACTGGAAAAATATCAGATTTGTCGGGGATGCGGAGTCCCTCAGAGAAGCTGCAAAGCGATTCTGGAAGTCATTTGATAAGAATGAGGAATGACCGCCGGTTTTCCGGATTTAAATGCCGCGGTCTGCTTAAGATATGAGATGTGAATTGTGCCCCAGAATGTGCCGGGCAGACAGAAAAATCGGAAACGGCGCATGCGGGATGAAAGAAACCGTTAAGGTCGCCAGAGCTTCGGTGCACATGTGGGAAGAGCCGCCGATATCAGGGGATAATGGCTCAGGGACAGTTTTCTTTTCCGGATGTCCCTTGAAATGTGTTTATTGTCAGAATTACCGGATATCGCATGATAACATCGGCAAAGAGATCACTGTTGAGCGTCTGGCGGAGATAATGAAGGAACTGGAAGCGAAAAAGGTGCATAACATCAACCTGGTTTCACCGACTCAGTTCGTTCCGCAGATAAAAGCGGCGGTTGCGTCGGCGAAGGCATCAGGCATGTCCCTCCCAGTTGTATACAACACCAGCGGGTATGAACGCGCAGAGACTGTTAGCGGTCTTTCAGAGACGGTTGACATATATCTGACGGATTTCAGGTATATGACTCCTTATTATTCAATGAAGTACTCCGGGGTTTCAGACTATCCCGACGCGGCAAAGGCTGCCCTGAAAGAGATGGTCAGAACTGCGGGTCCCCCGGTATTGGATGATAACGGCATCATGAGATCAGGAGTCATAGTAAGGGTACTTGTCCTTCCGGGCCTTGTCCGGGAGGCGATGGAGATTACCGACTATGTATACGGTACTTACGGCGATTCCGTGTATATCAGTCTTATGAATCAGTACACTCCGACGGAAAACATAAATGCCGACTTGTTCCCGGAACTGCGCCGCAAGGTGTCTCGCGAGGAATATGACGAGGTGGTCGAGCATGCCGAGAATATAGGAGTGGAATACGGATTTGTTCAGGACGGTGGTACCGCGGATGAGAGTTTTATTCCGGAATTTGACTTTTCCGGAGTATAAGCCTTGCCCTAATCTTTAAGAACAACAAATAAGATCCGGCGCTCCGCCCTTGATGGCGGGATGCCGGATCTTTCCTGTGTCATTGAAGCTATAAAGTCATTATCAGTCCCGCAAGATATGTGATCAGGGGGACGGTTAACACGCAGAGGGCGGTCGTTATGCCGACTATCTGGGCCGCGTATTCCTGCTCTATGTCGTACAGTTCTGCGAACATGACCGTGTTGGCGGCGGTCGGAAGCGCGCTCATTATGGATGCGATGTAGACCATCGTGTCAGGCAGGCCGGAGAATTTGGCGATCACGGTGATAATCAGCGGAAAGACTATGAGTTTCAGCAAAGAAACATAATAGATGTTGAACTGAGTGAACAGTTTTTTCAGGCTGCCCTGAGCCAGAAGAATTCCGCACAGAATGACGGAGAGAGGAGTACAGATAGCTCCTATGGAACTCATGCCTTCCGAAATAAAGGCAGGGATCGGTATTCTGGACACATATAGGATCAGCCCCAGAAAAGAGGGGATCGTGCCGAAATTAAGTATCATGTTCTTGGGGTTGATCTTAATGTCTTTTCTGCCGCGTCCGAGTATGACCATGCCCCATGTCCAGGTAAAGATATTGAACGTCAGGACATAGAAGCTAGCGTAAAAGACACCGACCGGGCCGATCAGGGCATTCAGGACGGGGAATCCTATGAATCCGCAGTTTGAAAAGATCAGCGCGAATTCACAGATCTTGCGCTTGTCCGCGTCTTTCATCCATCTGCATGAAAAGTATGCCAGAACAGAAAGAAGCGTGTGGGATACGATGCCGATGAGGAAGACTGTCGCTCCGCCGATCAGGTTGTCGACGGAATACTCGACTTTGAGCATCGAACTGATGATCAGCATGGGCTGTCCGATCCTGATCAGGATCAGGGTTATCTGTTTCGAGGTCGTGTCATTTACCCATTTCAGCTTTTTTACGGTAAAACCGGCGAGAAGCATGAAAAACATCGTCGCCACGGTCGTCAGAATAATTGAGATATCTACAGTCACTTGAGCAATCACCCCCATGCCGGGCAGTCAGAAACATGCCTGACCGGCCTGATCTGACCATAAAAAGGAAAGTTTAAATCCGTTTTAAACTTTGCGATCCATTCGTCAGATACAGATAGAATTATATATTTTAAGCCGCAGAAAAGCAATAGAATGGGGGAAAATGAGAAAAAACGAAGAAAAGCACAGTTAAACCCGTCACACAGGCATTAAAGGCAATAATAACGGTCACAAAGCGGTTGACTGCGTCTGCGTTTTGCTATATAATCTAAAATACGTAAGACTAACTTTCGATTAACCGGAAGAAAACAAGGGGGAATAAAATTTTGGACGCTGGGCCTTTATGGCGGCAGTTGATTTTGCAGTTCGTCCTCATTTTGATCAATGCATATTTTGCTGCCGCGGAAATAGCCTTTGTATCGCTTAACGACAACAAGATAAGACGCATGGCCGAGGAAGGAGACAAAAGGGCAAAGAGATTGCTGCCTTTTGTCAATTCGCCCACGGTGTTTCTCTCGACGATCCAGATCGGGATAACGCTTGCGGGCTTTTTGGGAAGCGCGTTTGCGGCTGATTATTTTGCCGATTCATTTTCAAAATGGCTTTCCGAGGTGTTTCATGTATCGGTCGGAACCATGCGGTCCGTTTCTGTTGTGGTGATAACTCTGATCCTTTCGTATTTTACGCTCGTGCTTGGTGAACTAGTTCCCAAGCGTCTTGCGATGAAGTATTTTGAGCCGATCGCATTCCGGACTTCCGGTATCATCAGAGTCCTGTCTGTGATATTCCGGCCCGTAATATGGCTGGTCTCAAAATCAACGGACCTTACCGGCCGGCTTTTCGGAGTCAAGCCCGGAGCTGATCAGGAGAACGTCACTGAGGAAGAAATCCGAATGATGGTCGATATCGGCGAGGAAAAGGGTTCTATTGAATCCACTGAAAAGGAAATGATCGAAAACATTTTCGATTTCAACAACAGTTCCGCGTTCGATATCATGGTTCACAGAACGGATATGACAGCCATTTCTGTGGACGAAGATCCGGAAACAATAGTTGATCTGATCGTCGAAAGCGGCCTGTCCCGTTTCCCTGTGTATGAGGAAGACGTTGACAATATTATCGGCATACTGAGTTCCAGAAATTTCCTGCTCAATCTCCGAGCGGATAATCCCAAGCCTATAAGGGAGCTTATCTACAGCCCGTATTTTGTCCCCGAGAGCGTAAAAGCGGATGTTCTTCTGCGCGCAATGCAGTCCAAGAAGATCCACATGGCGATCGTTCTTGATGAATACGGCGGCACAAGCGGTCTTGTCACTATGGAAGATCTTCTGGAGGAGATAGTCGGCAACATCTATGACGAATTCGACCCTGTCGAGAAAAAAGACATAGAGAAGATAGGGGAGAATCAGTGGCTGATCGCGGGCGGAGTAGATCTTGAGACTCTGAGCGAGACTTTGGATATGTCTTTTGACGAAGAAGAGGAAGACGAAGGTTTTACAACGCTTGGAGGACTCGTGTTCAGCAGATTTTCCGAGATCCCTCAGGACGGTTCGCAGCCCGAACTCGATTACCGCAATCTTCATATAAAGGTCAGGGAGATCTCTGACAGACGTATGGAGTGGGCTGAGATAACCAAGTATGAACTGCCTGATGACGATGAGGACTCATCTGAGGAAGGCGCGTCAAAGCCTAAGAAAGAAAAGACTCAGACCGAGGATGAAGAGGACTGAATGATCATTCCTAACAGGCGTACATGTTAAATACGTCCGCCGGACAACGGTATTGCCGGTAATGACGCCTTGCCATTGCCGGACAGAAAAAAGCAGAACAGCGGAGCGATGACTTTTGAAAAATCAAAAGCCTCGTTCCGCTTTTTGTTTTGCCGGCCGGGTACGCTGTGCAAAAAAGAAAGGCATGACACTTTCGTGCATGCCTTTGAAAGGATACTGCCGTGCCTTGTTATTTTACGTCGCTGGGCTTTGCGCAGCCGGGAAGGTCGACCTCACCGAGTTTTTTGACTTCAAAACCGTTGGCCTTGAACTCTTCATAGTCGAAGGCTTCAAGTTCGTCATATGCGAGTTTGTGAAATTCATAGAAATTAGGCCACCATTCGTATCCGTCGCCCATATTGTTCTCGAGGAAAATGTCGGCGATCTCAATGCCAAGATTGTGACCGATATAGTGCCCGCCCATAGCCAGAACATTGACATTGTTTCCTGTAATGGCACGGAGCGCAGCGTGAGGGCTTTCGACAACGGCCGCATGTACATGTGGGCATTTGCTTGCGGCAATGTGTATGCCCATTCCGGTCCCGCAGAAGATCAAAGCGCGTTCAAATTCGCGTTCAGCAATTTTCGCACCCACCTTCAGTCCGATACGGTGGAACATTTCGGGGTTCTCTTCATCTTCTGTCTTTACGCCGATGTCTGTCACGGTCCATCCCTTGCTCTTAAGGTGATCAACTATAGCGTTCTTCAGCGATACGCCCGCTATGTCGGCGGCAACAAGAATCTGCTTGTCCTTGATAGTTTTCATCGAAAAATCCTCCAGAATGCTTTCTGGAAAAATATTAGCACATACCGCGGCCTTTGTCAATCTCAGGGAGACCGCTCCGGATAGGCTATGATCTTGTCCGGAACAGCCTTATCGAATTAAGGACTGCGATGATCATCACTCCGACGTCAGCCATGATCGCCACCCAGAGGTTAGTGAAACCTAAAGCGCCGAGAACCAGACAGATCAGTTTGACGCCGATCGAGAAGACGATGTTCTCTCTGACCACGAGAGAACACTTTTTGGAGATCTTTACAGAGGACGCGATCTTCTGAGTATCGTCATTCATAATGACTATGTCCGCGGCTTCTATTGCCGCGTCAGACCCGACATCGCCCATGGCGAACCCTATATCCGCTCTTGCCAACGACGGCGCATCGTTTATCCCGTCCCCGACAAATGCCAGTTTCCCCGTTTTGCCGATCATTCCCTCCAGAAACGCAAGCTTCTGGTCAGGCAGCAGACCGCTGTGAACTTCATCGATTCCCACTGCTTCAGCCACTGCCTCGGCTGATGACTCGGTGTCACCTGTCAGCATGACAGTTTTATCTATTCCAAGCTTCTTCAGCGTTCTGACGGTCTCTCCTGCCTCTTCTTTAACTGTATCCGCAAGCGTGATACATCCGAAATGAACACTGTCTATAGAAATAAAGACATAAAGAGAACCTCCGTCAGCTTCCATACTTGAATATTCTGGGGGAAGTTCAATTCCGAGCCGCTCAAAGAGCCGCGCGCTTCCTGCAGCAACGCGGTGACTTTCAACGGTTGCGCTTATGCCCATGCCTCCGACGGAGTGAACCTCTTTTACAGAGTCGGCGGGAATATCTTCTCCATACGCTTCAACTATGCTTTTTGCTATAGGGTGAGAGGATACGCTTTCAGCGTAAGCTGCATATTTCAGTATCATGTTTGCGTCAGAATCCGGACTATCGACAGAAACGACGCTGAACGTACCTTTTGTCAGTGTACCGGTTTTATCGAAAACGAAGGTCCTGACTTTTGAAAGGACATCTATCATTCCGGAGCCTTTTATCAGGATCCCTTTCTTGCCCGCAGCGCCCAAGGCTGAGAAAAATGAAAGCGGGACACTTATGACCAAAGCGCACGGACAGCTGATCACAAGGAAGGAAAGAGCACGGTAATAGTATTCAGAAGCGTCGAACGGTATGCCAGCCGCAAGCATGACAAGCTGCGGCACAAATGCGATCAATATGGCAGACAGGCAGACGACAGGAGTGTAGATCTTTGAAAATTTTGTTATGAAACGTTCCGGGCGTGATTTTTTTTCTTCAGCTTCCTGTACCAGTTCAAGTATTCTGGAAGCGGTCGATTCACCGAATTCCTTTTCAACTGTCATCGTGATCATGTCGGTAACGTTTATGAAGCCGCTCGAGACTGCATCTCCGACGGCGGCGTTTACCGGTCTGCTCTCTCCGGTCAGCGCTGATGTGTCGATGACCGTTTCGCCTCCGGTTATAACTCCGTCGAATGGAATCTTCTCGCCGGGGAAAACATATACCGTATCACCCTTTTTGATTTCATCCGGATCGACCCGGACAAATTCGTTTCCGCTTTTTATGTTTGCATAATCCGGGCGGATGTCGAGCACGGCGGCGATGCTTTTTCTGCTTTTGCCGACCGCGTAGCTCTGAAACAGTTCTCCGATCTGGTAGAAAAGCATAACGGCCACTGCCTCATTGTAGTCACCGCTTTGGGCGGCGGCCAGCACGATGGCTCCTATCGTAGCTATCGTCATGAGAAAGTTCTCATCAAATATCTGAAGGTGAATGATCCCTTTGACTGCCTTAAACAGTATATCGTATCCCGCGATCGCGTACGGTATAAGAAACAGGGCCAGACGCAGGAAACCGGATGAAGGCAGAACGTTCAAAAAAATCAGAAGAACCGTGCCTGCGGCAATACGGACGAGCAGCAGTTTTTGTTTTCCGCTCATATAATTATTCCTGGCTTCTTTCAGAATGAGATTTGGAAATCGGAGTCTACTTTTTTGCATGCTTTTGAGATGGCCTTGACGATTGTGCTTTCGTTTGCGGAGTCGTCATAAACCACGGTCATTTTCTGCAGCATGTAATTGACGGACACCTCGTTTACCCCTTCGACTTTTTTTGCCGCATCTTCCATTTTCACGGCGCATCCGGCACAGTCAACGTGGATATCGTATCTATTTTTCATCCCTGGTACCTCCGACAGATAATATTAAACAATTAAACAATCGTTTAATTGATATTATTTTAACTCCTGTGATTCCCAAAGTCAACAATTATTTCAAATATTTTTTTGTATTTTCAGGCTGTCCTGCATGAAACTTCGTTTTACGATAACAGTACTTAACTGACGATCTGTTTCAGCAGGGACCATACAGGCCCCAGCCGTTTAATCCCTGGGAGGCGGCTTTCACTTGACTTTTCTGTTTGGAGCGTGGCATAATGTATTCGTCGGAGCGCTCTGTTTAAACACCATCAGATCATCCGGGGCATGGATGTTCTGCATTTCGCCGATCTCATTCCGCAAAGCGTTCGGACAGTCTTTGGAAAGGGAGAATGCCATTTTATATATGAAGTATTTTCATATCGGAGTTATGGCGGACAGCTTCAGACTTCCGCCGGAGGAAGCTCTAAAAAAGGTAAGGGAAGTCGGGGCTGAGGGATATCAGATATATGCTTCGGAAGGACAGTTCTCCGCTGAAAACCTGAGCAGAAGCAAAAGACGCGAATTCAAAGAGTATTCTGACGGTCTCGGGCTTAAGATATCTGCCCTTTGCGGAGATTTCGGCAAAGGTTTTTACGACAGGGAACAAAACAGGATACTTGTGGAAAGATCAAAAAGGGTCCTGAAACTGGCCTCCGATCTCGGAACTGACGTTGTTACAACGCATATAGGAGTGATACCTTCTGATTTCAACTGTGAAAGATTTGAGATAATGCGGGAGGCATGTCTTGAACTTGCCGGCGCAGCGGACTCTGCGGGAGTCAGGTTCGCCGTGGAGACCGGCCCGGAGACATCCGCGACTCTGAAGGCGTTCCTTGATACTCTTGATTCCCGGGGCGTCAGTGTGAATCTGGATCCAGCTAATCTGGTCATGGTGACAGGCGATGATCCGGTACAGGCGGTTTACACTCTTAAGGACTACATCGTCCATACCCATGCCAAAGACGGAATAATGCTGACAAGAGGCGATCCGGAGATCATCTACGGGCTTAAACCGATGCCGCAGGGCGGAATCCCGGAACCGTTTAAAGAAGTTCCGCTTGGAACGGGGGCTGTCGATTTCCCGAGTTATCTCTCTGCGCTTCATGATATAGGTTACGACGGGTTCCTGACTATAGAGAGGGAAGTCGGCGAGGATCCTGCCGGAGATATTGCCGGTGCGGTGGATTATCTCCGGGGCGTGGTCGAAAAACTCTGAAAACAGATATTACGGGAGGATAATTGAAATGAAAAAGCTAAAGATAGGCATAATCGGCAACGGTGGAATAAGCGGCATACATGCCAGAGCATACTCAGCAATAGCGGACAGGGCAGAGATATATGCTCTCTGCGACATAAACAGGGAAAGATCTCTTTCAATGGCAAAAAGGCTCGGCGTTCCGGAAGAGCGTGTATTTACGGATGTTCATCAGATGGTTAAGCTCAGCGAGATCGATGCTGTCGACGTGTGTACATGGAACTGCGCTCATGCAGAATGTTCTATCGCAGCTCTTGAAGCCGGGAAGAACGTGCTCTGCGAGAAACCCATGGCCATGAACGCAGACCAGGCGAAGAAAATGAAGGAAACTGCAGAAAGATGCGGGAAGCACCTTCAGATCGGCTTCGTGAGACGCTACGGCAACGATATGGAAGTTCTGAAGAATCTGGACAGAGAAGGCTTTTTCGGAGAGATATATTATGCGAAAGTAAACTATACGAGACGCAACGGAAGCCCGGGAGGCTGGTATTCAGATGCCGCCCGTTCCGGCGGCGGTCCTCTCATAGACCTCGGAGTGCACGTAATCGACTATTCCAGATATCTTATGGGTAATCACAGACCCGTATCGGTTTACGGCGTCACATTCGAGAAGCTCGGCAACAGACCGAAGATCAAAAAAGCGGGAGGATATTCTGCGAGTGACGCGGGTAAAAGCGACGTATTCAACGTCGAAGATCTTGCGGTCGGAATGATACGCTTCGACAACGGTTCCGTTATTTCCATAGATGCCGCATATTCACTGAACCAGCGCGAGGATAAGGGTGACATGGAGTTTTTCGGTACTAGAGGCGGCGCGAAAGTTACTAACAGTGTAGAACTCTTTTCTTCGCAGAGCGGGTACATGACAAATACCGTTCTTGACTATCCGACAGATTTTGACTTCAACGGGGCGTTTGCTTCGGAGATAAGACATTTTGTCGACTGTATTACCGTGCCCGGTACTGAATGCATAGCTCCGGCGGAAGACGGAGTCGTACTTATGCAGATACTGGACGGTCTGTACGAATCCGCACGCACAGGGCATGAGGTGGAGATCAGATAGTATCATCCGGGGAAAAGCCTGCATGGGGGGGGAAGCGGAAAAAATGAAGACCTCGGTCAATACCTACAGCTTTTCAAGGGTACAAGGCAAAGACGGACAGAGGATCTCGCTGACAGAGATGGTGGCGACTGCAAAAGATATCGGTTTTGACGCCATTGAGTTTTCAGGCGGGCTGGAAGTGCCCGGCTGGTTCAAAGGCGGAAGGGAAGAGTTCGGGAGGTATATGGCCGGCGTTTGCCGCGAAAACGGACTGGAAGTGGCAGCTTATCTGGTCGGCGCGGACCTTCTGTCTCCCGGGATAGTCGATAAACTGAAGAGAGAAGCGGAAACAGCGGCATCCCTCGGTGCAAAGACTATGAGGCACGATATAGCCGGCAATGCTCCGGAAGGCAGGACCTATTATGATCTGATCCCCTTTTTTGCCGAAAAGATAAATGAAGTGACAGAATATGCAAAAACTCTTGGCGTGAGGACCTGTACGGAAAACCACGGATACTTCTCTCAGGATTCCGACAGGGTCGTTTCACTGTGCAAAGCGGTCGGAAACAGTAATTTCGGGCTGCTGGTCGATTTCGGAAACTTTATGTGCGCGGATCAGATCTCAGTGAACGCGGTAAGAGAAGCGGCTCCTTATGCAGTTCATGTCCATGCGAAAGACTTCAAGTATGTGTCAAAAGAAGAGTCTGAGACTGCCCCTCCGGGGTATTTCAATACCCGGGGCGGAAATCATCTGATGGGATGCGCGCTCGGGGAAGGAGTCGTCGATGTCGCCGCCTGCATTGAAATAATGAAGGACGCGGGATACGACGGTTATATGACCGTCGAGTTCGAAGGCCCGTTCGGCGACCCGCTCTCAGAGATCGGCAAAGGGCTGTCATTCCTGAAAAAGTGCATCTGAATGCCAGATTAAAAAACGGTCTGTATTGCTGTTTGCGGTTATTCTGGACCTTATTGTGATATAATTGTTCTGTGAAAAAAGAATTGGAGGTATGGGTTATAATGCCGTCGCTTCCTCACAATCACGGAGAAAATGAGATAGTACTTTTCACTCTGTCTAATGACAACGGGAATTTCTCATATCTGGCAGATGTTTTCAGACAGCTCTGTGATGAAAACAGGATACGCCTGTTCTGGATCCTTTGTCATTGCGAAGAATGCGTTATCAACCTTTCCGCTCTTATGAAAATGAGCAGTCCTGCCGTTTCGCATCATCTTAAAATGCTGAAATCATCGGGTCTGGTCGTGAGCAGAAGAGAGGGGAAAGAAGTATACTATACCGTAGCGCGCACTGAAGAGGCCATGGAACTGCATAAAGCAGTCGAATCGCTCGCGTTCCTGAAGTGTCCGGGAGCGATTAAGGAGCATGATGACGCGTCTATCGGAGAAAATCCGTGCGAGGAGGATGATCATAAATGGGATACAAATTAGGGATATATGAAAAAGCGATGCCCGGGGAACTGTCCTGGAAAGAAAAGCTGAAATGCGCGAAAGATGCGGGGTTTGACTTTGTCGAGATAAGCATCGATGAGAGTGATTCCAAGCTTGAAAGGCTCGAGTCCGCTGAGAAGTACAGCAGGGAACTGTTCAAAGCGTCTGAATACGCAGGACTGTCTGTCGGGTCCATGTGTCTGAGCGGACACAGAAGATTTCCTCTCGGGAGCAGCAATCCGGAGATCGAAAAGCGGTCACTTGACATAATGGAAAAAGCCATAGTATTCGCCTCGGAATGCGGGATAAGGATAATCCAGCTTGCAGGATATGACGTATACTATGACGAAAAATCCTCTCCTGAGACCAGAGAAAGATTTATCAAAAATCTCAGGAAGAGTTCACTTATGGCATCCGAATACGGGGTGATGCTGGCGCTCGAGACTATGGAGAATGATTTCTGCAATACCGCTTCAAAAGCGCTGGAATTCGTCAAGGCAGTGGATTCGCCCTGGCTGAAGATATATCCCGACATAGGAAACATTTATAACGGTACGGATGATCCGCAGGGTGATATTAAGGCCTGTGCGGGCAACATAGTCGCGGCGCATCTTAAAGAGACAAAGCCCGGCGTTTTCAGGGATCTGTTCTATGGCGAGGGACGTGTGGACTTCGGTGAATCGGTGAAAACCCTGTTCTCCATCGGAGTAAGGAGGTTCAATGCGGAATTCTGGTATAAAGGTGAAAAGGACTGGGATGAACGCTTGAGCAAGGCTAGCCGATTCCTGAGAAAATATCTTGATACGGAGGATGACAGGATATGAGCAAGTATGTATGCGGAATAGATAACGGCGGAACTGCAGTAAAGTGCGCCCTGTTTGATCTTGACGGAAACGAAATCGCGGTCGCGTCCGCGCCCACTCCGCTCGTAATACCGAGCCCGGGGTTCGAGGAGAGGGACATGGATGTCCTTTGGAAAGCCAATGCAGACGTGATAAGAAGATGCCTGGAGAAAGCCGGAATAACAGGGAACGAGATCATAGGCATAGGATGCACTGGCCACGGCAAGGGCCTTTATCTGACAGACAAGAACGGGAAACCTCTTAGAAACGCCATCGCTTCGACTGACAGCCGGGCTGTCGGTTACATAAAGGAATGGGCATCGAACGGGACGCTGGATAAAATGGCGGATCTTACGCTGCACAAGCCCATTGCCTGCCAGCCGATCACTCTGCTTGCATGGCTGAGGGATAATGAGCCGGAGAATTATGCGAAGGTAGGCTGGATATTCGAAGCAAAGGACTACATCCGTTTCCGTCTCACAGGGAAAGCATTGGCTGAGATGACGGATTATTCCGGAAGCGGAATGATGAATCTCCGGACACAGAAGTTCGACAGAAGGATTTTCGAACTTGCGGGCGTGGAAGAAATGTTTGAATGCCTTCCCGAGCTCTGCAATTCTTCGGACAACTGCGGTTTCGTCACGTCAGACGTCGCAAAAGAGACTGGACTTGCAGAGGGAACGCCTGTAAGCGGCGGTATGTTCGATATCGACGCGTGCGCAATTGCCGCAGGCGTGACGGACGGAAGCGACATATGTATGGTCACGGGAACCTGGAGCATTAACGAGTATATCTCCGACGCACCGGTGATCTGCGGTACGAACAAGAACTCGATGTACTGCATCCCGGGCAAGTATCTGATTGAGGAGAGCAGTGCCACTTCAGCCGGGAACCTTGAATGGTTCGTGTCTGTGATGATGGGTAAAGAAGTCGAAGAAGCCCAAAACGGCGGCAGGCCGGTTTATGCTGTCATGGATGAAATGGTGGCGTCCACTCAGCCGGATGAATGTGAAGCGGTTTTTGTACCCTTCCTTTACGGAACGAATTCCGAGTCAAGATCGCATGCGGTGATTGAGGGACTGGATTTCTCGGTAAGCAGGGCCCAACTGCTGAGAGCCGTATTTGAGGGAGTAGCGTTTTCACATTATGATCATTTTCTTCGTCTAATCGGTAACCGTCCTGTCCCGTCGGCAATACGTATGGTCGGAGGAGCCGCACGATCCGTGGTATGGTCGCAGATGTTTGCGGATGTTTGCGGATGCCCCGTCAGAACTGTGGCCGCAAAAGAACCCGGCGCATTTGGCGCGGCCATGTCAGCCGCCGTTGCTTCAGGATATTATTCGGATTACGTGGAGGCAGCCGGGAAAATGGTCAAGTTCAGGAAGGAGATCTGCCCCGACCTGAATCTTCACGAGAAGTACCTGGTAAAATTTGAAAAATACAAAGCTGTCGCCGGAGTGTGACAAGCGGGTAATAATTCGGCACAATATGTGCCTGATTGGAGGATCTTATGCTTGAACTGCTGAGACAGAAGGTGTGCGAAGCCAACTGCAGCCTTCCCAAACACGGCCTGGTGACTTTTACCTGGGGCAATGTCAGCGCCATTGACAGGGAAAAGGGACTTGTCGTGATAAAACCGTCCGGAGTAGCTTATGAAAAGCTTACGCCGGAGAATATGGTCATTACCGACCTGGCCGGTAATATTGTTGAGGGCGACCTTAGACCTTCATCAGATCTTCCGACTCATCTGGAACTGTACAAAGCGTTTGAAGGGATCGGGGGCATAGTGCATACTCATTCAAGGTATGCGACGGCATGGGCACAATCAGGACGAAGCATCCCGGCGTACGGGACGACTCATGCGGATTATTTTTACGGGCCTGTACCCTGTACGCGTCCAATGACCGGAGAGGAGATCCTGGGAGGAAGTTACGAGAAGGAGACCGGGACAGTAATCATTGACGCTTTCAGAGAAAGGAATCCCAAGGAAGTTCCAGGTGCGCTTGTGTATTCGCACGGGCCTTTCTCATGGGGCAAGGATGCAGATGAGGCGGTATATCACGCAGTGGTGATCGAGGAGATAGCCGCGATGGCTCTGATTACCGAACAGCTGGGAAGGGATGTCCCGATGCAGGATGAACTGATGGAAGTACATTATCAGAGAAAGCACGGCAAAAATGCATACTACGGACAGGTAAAATAGGATTGTTTCACAGGGAAGAGGCGTAAGCCTCTTCTTTTTTTTGAAAAAAAAGCGGCCGAATCGTTCGGCCGCGGACATTTTTATCCTATTTTTGGAGCAGTCCCTCAAGTGCGCAGATCCTGACGCAGAGAGTAAGCACTTCAGATGCTTTCTTAACGTCGGAAAGAGGCGGGAAGGTCGGAGCTATTCTCAGGTTTCTGTCATGAGGGTCTTTTCCGTAAGGGAAAGAGGCTCCGGCGTTTGTCAGCGTGACTCCGGCTTCGCGTGCAAGTTCCCAGGCACGTTTTGCGGATCCGGTAGTGATGTCCAGACTGATGAAATATCCGCCTTTGGGATTTGTCCATCTGGCTATCCCGGTATCTCCGAGATCATTTTCAAGAGCAGAGATGACAGCTTCAAATTTCGGACGGATAATCTCAGCGTGATGGCGCATGTGGCGCAGCACACCGTTCGCGTTCTGAAAGTACTTGACATGTCTCAGCTGGTTGATCTTGTCATGTCCTATAGTCTGCACGGAGATGATCTTTCTGATCTGGGCAAGGTTTTTCTCGGAGGCTGCGGTGATGGCTACTCCCGAGCCCGGGAATGTGATCTTGGACGTAGATGCGAAATAAAGGATGTTGTCCACTGTCCCGTATTCATCTGCTAGATCGAATATGTTTGCCAGTTTGATCTTGTTGTCTGTGAGATCGTGAACCGCGTAGGCGTTGTCCCAGAAGATCCGGAAATCCGGAGCCGCGGGCTTCATGGCAGCGAACCTTCTAACAGTCTCGTCGGAGTATACAGTTCCGGTCGGGTTAGAGTATTTCGGCACGCACCAGATCCCCTTTACCGACGGATCGTTGCATACAAGGTTCTCTACCTCGTCCATGTCCGGACCGTCCGGACCGAGCTCCAGGGATATCATCTCTATTCCGAAACTTTCGCAAATAGCGAAATGCCTGTCGTATCCGGGAGTGAGGCAAATGAACTTTATATTCCCCTGCCTGCTCCACGGGATGTTTCCTTCTCCCATCCCGTATATCATCGCGCGGGATATCGCATCATACATCATATTGAGGCTGGAATTGCCGCCTATGAAGATCCTGGACGGTGCGATTCCGAGAAGTTCGGAAAAAAGTGCTTTGGCTTCGGGAATACCGTCCAGATTGCCGTAGTTTCTGCAGTCCAGACCGCTCTTGGAAAAGCAGTCGGCACCCTGTGAAATGACGCCAAGCATACCCGTCGTAATGTCAAGCTGATCCTTTCCCGGTTTGCCGCGTGAAAGATCCAGCGATATCCCCTGACTCTTGATATCCTTGTATTTTTCAAGCAGCAGGGCTAATTCCGCCTTTTTTTCGGCGTCGCTCATCTGATTATAATTCATTGTTTCAGGAAAACTCTCCGTTTTGTTTTTCAGAATTCGGCACTGCCTGTTGTGCGCGGATATGCGCAAACGTCCCTGATGTTCGCAATTCCCGTAACGTACATGATGAGTCTCTCAAACCCGAGTCCGAAACCGGCATGGCGAGTACTTCCGTATTTGCGGAGATCAGCATACCACCAGTAATCCGCAGGATCAAGACCGAATCTGTGCATTGCTTCTTCGAGCCTGTCTATGCGCTCCTCACGCTGGCTTCCGCCGATTAGCTCTCCGACCCCGGGAACCAGCATATCCATCGCGGCAACAGTCTTCCCGTCATCGTTCTGACGCATGTAGAATGCCTTGATCTCGCGTGGATAGTCTGTTACAAAGACGGGCCGGCCGAATATCTTTTCGGTGATGTACCTTTCGTGCTCGGTCTGAAGATCGATTCCCCATTTGACCGGGTAATCGAACTGCTGACCGCTCTTTTCCAGAAGATCAATGGCTTCGGTGTATGTCACGTGCCCGAATTTTTCTCCTACCAGGTTGTTCAGCCTGTCAAGAAGAGTGGTGTCCACGAATTTGTTGAAGAACTCCAGTTCTTTCGGACATTTTTCCATGATCGTCCTTACAACGGACTTCATCATATCCTCGGACAGTTCCATATCGTCATCGAGGTCAGCAAAAGCGATCTCGGGCTCAACCATCCAGAATTCCGCGGCGTGTCTGGCGGTGTTGGATTTCTCTGCTCTGAAAGTGGGTCCGAAAGTATATGTCTTGCCGAATGCCATCGCAAATGTCTCAGCGGATAGCTGTCCGGAAACGGTAAGGTTGGCGGAACGGCCGAAGAAATCCTTCGAATAGTCTACTTTGCCGTGCTCATCTTTGGGAAGGTTGTCGAGGTCAAGGGAGGTGACCCTGAACATTTCTCCGGCGCCTTCGCAGTCCGATGCGGTAATGATCGGAGTCTGGGCGTATACGAATCCCTGTTCGTTGAAGTACTTGTGAATTGCCCATGCAGCAACTGAACGAACACGGAATACAGCGGAAAACATGTTAGTTCTGGGACGAAGATGTGCTATCTCACGCAGGAACTCTACGCTGTGACGCTTCTTCTGCAGGGGGTAATCGGGAGTGGAGGGACCTTCTACGCTGATTTCGTCCGCGTGAAGTTCAAGAGGCTGTTTTGCCTCGGGAGTAAGGACGACTTTCCCTTTTATTACAAGCGCGCATCCGACGTTCTGATGCGCAATTTCGTCATAGTTCGATAGTTTTGATGATTCAAAAACGATCTGAAGTGAGGTAAAAGCGCTGCCGTCGTTCAGTTCGATGAATCCGAACGCGTTGCTTGCGCGTATCGTTCTAGCCCATCCGGCTACCACTGTCTCTTTGCCCTCATACAATTCCGGGGAAGTAAATATTTCCTTTACGGTAATTCGTTTCATAATGAAAAAGACCTTTCATCTTTTGTAAAAATGCAATTTATGTGATTGAAAAATGCAAAATACAATCTGGATGGATTGTATTATATATCAGCTTCGGTAAAAAAGCAATAGTATCTTAGTGTTATTGCACCGGCCGAATCAGAAGCAAGGCCGCCGGGAAGATGCGCACCCCGCATCCGCCCGGCGGACACATTTATAACGGATCAGCTAAACAACAAGTTTTTTTGAAAAAAATGCAAAATCCGCAGGATCACAGCTTGTAGGTGTCGGGGCGCGCCTCGGAAAGGAATACATCACGCTTTTCAACGTATGCGGGACCTATGGAGAACCAGAAAGATGTGAACGGATCATCCAGATCGACTGAAGCTACAGCCGCACCGCAATCGCTCATGGTGCCTGCAAGGATGACCCCGTCCGGCTTAACGATTCTGCTTTGAGGCCATGGGGAAGCTTTGGCGTGGTTCACGCAGGAGATGCAGATCGGAATTCCGTTATCCATAGCTCTCGCTGTCGACTGCATGTATCCGTCTCCCGCGGTGGAAACAAATATCATTTCCGCTCCTCCAACGGCCAGCTGTCTGATGGACTCAGGGAAAAAGTGATCAAAGCAGATCGACAGTCCTATCTTGCCGAAGTCGGTCTGGAATACCGGATATGTGCGGCCCGAGGTCGTTCCTTTCGTGCATTCGCTGTAAGTTAGGTGGACCTTATGGTATTTCCCGGCAATGTTTCCCTCACGGTCGATAAGCACGGAAGTGTTGTAAAAGAAACCGTCTTCCACTTCAGGCAAGTTGAAGACCATATAGCAGTTGTATTCTTTTGCCTTTTGCGCTATGAGGTCGGTAAGGGGTCCGGGAACAGTCTGCGACGCTTCTTCTTTTGTCATTCTCAGCTCGCGCGTGGCGATGCATTCGGAAAAGCATACTATATCGGGGGACAGTTTACCTGCTTCATCCGCGGTCCTGATGATCTTTTTCAAGCGGTCTTCGTATGTTTTCGCATCGTCCGCATACGGACTGATGTAAGTCGTAGCCACCCGGACGATCCGGTGCTTGACCGGCAAGGATTCCTCGAACACGGGATTTGTAAATGTAACTTTTCCGCTGTCCGTGTTCCAGAGCAGCAGTTCCATACGTGCCTTGACAGCGTCTTTCTGGTAAGGAGGACCGTTCGGCGCTTTAACATGCTTGGAGAGTTTGTATTTGTGCTTGTCAAGCTTTTCCGAATAGATGGCATAGTCGCAGCGCATAAGTTCCCCGCTGCTGTCGAGCCAGGCTACTATCGCCCTTACGCAGGAGATATTATAATCGATCCTTTCTGTTCTGACTTCGACGGAGAACTCATAGTCCTGCCCCGGAGTCACGTCAAATTCGCATACCCACATTCCGCAGTCCGTGTATGACTTTGAGCAAAGCGATAGTTCGGAATCGGAATATGTTGCGATAGGCATCTTGTTTTCTTTTGGAGTCCAGACTTTCCACGACCCGGAGTTAAGAGGCGGTACAATGTTCTTCATAATCAAGATCGTAATGTCACCCGGCTGCCGTCAGGCTGAGCATCACAGATCGCCCGGCGGGACGCCGGCGATCTTATTCCTTTCTGTTCTATTTTCAAGGCGTTTTTGAGCGCAAGGAAATTCAGGAGAAATCAATTCTGGATTTTGTCAGGAGGGGTCCCCTTGTTCGTCAGATCAAGCCTGTCGGAATTCAGAAAATCCGCCGAAGCGATTGAATTATCGAGCGGAATCTTCTCGTAGTCGCCGCATTCATCACAGCGAACTTCCGCGTAGCCGTCAGTGATGTTTACGGAATAAGGACCTTTTCCGCAGCTGCAGTATATGTTTCCGGACTGACTCAGCTCCTCAAGGGTGAACAGCACGGAATCATACATTTCAAGCCCTTCCGCCGGTCCTCTTGACGGTTTCAGATCGCTTACATCATCCACATTCATCTCGTCAAACATCTTACGAAGTTTTTCATTATTCTCCGAAAGTGCTTTCCTAATCTCCTCCGGACGTCCTACAAAGCCTATATCTATGCCTGAGACCGGGCAGGGAAGAAGAAAGATCTTCTCTCTGAAGAAAAGGGAACGGGAGACCGTGAAATGATGGGGCTTCGGACAGAACAAACACGGGATGGTAAGGCTTATCTTATCATCGCCGCTGACTGTGATCAGCGCCTCGGAATTGCCGCACGGGCATTTCAGCTTGAACGTTTTGGCGGAGAGGGAAAAAACGCCGACCGTACTTAGAACGTTCGAGCCGCATCCGGGACAGAAATATGAGAAAGTGGTCTGCTTAGAATCAATGATCATAGAAACTCCGATGGCGAATTTCGGACCGTTCCGCGTCAAGGCCGGCATCAGAACGCATCGGTCCGTGCAATTTAGATATTTATCAACATTAATAAACTTTAATAATATTTGAAATTATTATATCATCACTGAAAATAGATGTCAATTTTCGTGGGAGCGGGGAATCCCCGGCCTTGATTAATCGGCCGGAATAAGATAGAATAATGGAGTACTTGCAGCATCGTAAGCGGGAGAGTTCCGGATATGAGCATTTTTGATATCTTCAGATCACTGGAAAAAGAGAGGCGCAGCTCCGGGCCGCCTCAGTTCATCGTGGCCGGACTTGGAAACCCGGGACCAAGATATGAGAACACGAGACACAATACCGGCTTCCTTGCAATTGATTACATTGCGGAGAAACTGTCTGCCGAGATAATCAGGTCGAAATTCAAAGCTTTGTGCGGAGATGTTTCTATCGGAGAGACGAGGGTCCTCCTGATGAAGCCCCAGACTTTCATGAATTCTTCAGGTGATGCAGTTCTTGCGGCCTCGGAGTTCTACAGGATAGCGCCGGAAAAGATTATTGTGATCTCCGACGATCTGGCTCTTCCGGCAGGGAGGGTCAGGCTTCGTTTTAAAGGCAGTTCCGGAGGTCAGAATGGTCTCGGCGACATTGCTGAAAAACTGGGAACAGAATGCTTCCCGCGCATAAGGATAGGAATAGGTTCACCCGCTCATGCCGGATATGATACGGTCGACTACGTTCTCGGCGTTCCGTCTCCCGACGACAGGGAGGCCATAGAGTCCGTATTCCCGAAAGTGTTTAACGCGGTCGAAATGATCTGCAGAGGCGAGAATGAACTTGCTATGAGCAGGACGAACGGGCAGCAGTAGAAGTACATTTTTTATAAGAAAAAGCGGAGCTATCCATGAACCGGACAGCTCCGCCTGCTTTTTTCACAGAGGCATTTTATCTTTTGGAGAGAACTTCTTTTTCATACTGCTCGACGGCGCAGAACCAGCTTTCATCACCGGGAACGCCCTGCCTGCGGCAGTATTCTTCCCAGACAGCGCCGAACGGAAGTGATTTGCACTCTTCCATAAGCATCAGATTCTTTGTGAAGTTGCCTTCGTCCTGATACTTTTTCAGAGTTTCGTGCGGTGTGAGCAGCGCCATGAGCAGAGCTTTTTCCGCGCTTCTCGTTCCAATGACCCATGCGGCTACCCTGTTAATGGCAGCATCGAAGAAATCAAGGCCAATAATGACTCTGTCGATCGCGCCGCAGCGGACGATCTCCTTCATGATCTCTTTAAGCTCGTCGTCGAAGATGAGTACGTGGTCGCTGTCCCATCTTACGCCACGCGTAAGATGAAGCGGAATCTTGTCAAAGAACGGAAGAAGGGCGGGGATCTTGTCGCTGACGTATTCTGTGGGATGGAAATGTCCGTTGTCAAGAAGCGGATATACACCCGGGTGCGCGGCGGAATAGCCAATATAAAACTCACTGCTGCCAACAGTATAGCTTTCTACGCCAATCGCAAAGAGCTTGCTTTCGATGCAGTCGATAACGTTCGGACATTTCTCTTCGAATATTCTGTCAAGGCTTTCTTTAAGAAGAAGTCTCGGACCGAGTCTGTCCGCCGGGATATCCTTCAGGCCGTCCGGGATCCAGATGTCGTTGAGCACCTTGTCTCCGAGCGCTTCGCCGATCTTCTGTGATATTCTTCTGCAGGCAATGCAGTGATCGATCCAGAATTCCCTCACATTTTTATCGGGCGAAGACAGGCTTAGCCCGTTTTTCATCATGGGATGGCTGAAAACGGTCGGGTTGAAGTCAATGCCGAAACCGTTCTCTCGCGCGAATTCCACCCAAGGTTCAAAATGCTTATATTCGATCCGGTTCCTGTCAACCCATTCACCGTCCTTGAAAATGGCGTAGCAGGCATGAAGGTTGATCCTCTTTTTGCCCGGAATGAGAGAAGCGGCTTTAAGAAAATCGGCTTTTAACTCCTCAAAAGTGCGGGCACGGCCCATGTAGTTTCCGGTCGCAAGGATCCCGTTGCCCGTTCCGCCGTCTGGATTGTCAAATCCGGTCAGGTCGTCACCCTGCCAGCAATGGATGGATATAGGCTTTTCGGAAGCAGTTTTGATGGCCTGCTCAACATCGATTCCCAGACGGGAATATCTTTCCTTTGCAAATTCAAACTGTGTCATTTTTTTATCTCCAAACTAAAAATTTTTTCTGAGACAGAAACTCCAGCCTGATGTTTTCAGTTCATGGTATCGTGACTGAGACCGGCTAGTTCGGCGGCTTTTACGGCCAGAGCCGCGTTTTCCGGACGGGAGAGATCCGGATCTGATCCTAGCAGTTCCTTCGATGATGCTATCACTCTCTCTAGAGAGGCTGAGTCTGCAAAAGATGAGGCAAAACGGAAATTCAGCCCTCCGTGCTGTCTTATTCCGTATTCGCCGGAGAAGAAATCACCGGGACCGCGGATCTGCAGGTCGCGTTCTGCGATCTTGAATCCGTCATAAGTCGTGCGCATGACCTCGAGCCTTTCCCTGGAAACGGCAGAATTCGATGAGGATACGAGAATGCAAAATGATTCTGCGGATCCTCTTCCCACGCGCCCGCGCAGCTGGTGAAGCTGTGAGAGCCCGAATCTGTCCGCATTCTCGATTATCATAAGGGTCGCATTCGGAACGTTGACGCCGACTTCAATCACTGTGGTCGAGACCAGCACATCAGTCTTTCCGGAAGCAAACTCTTCCATTATCTCGTCTTTTTCGGAAGAAGGTAGCTTCCCGTGCATGCAGGAGATCCTGATATCGGGAAGTCTTCCGGCAAGAGATTCGGCGTATTCCACCGCAGCGTATATTTCCGGATCGTCTTCAATGTCATCTGACTCTTCCACCGAAGGACAGACGACATATACCTGATGCTTTTCGCTTACCTGCCTGCAAATGAAAGCGTCAAGCCTTTCCCTGTAGCTTTCGTCCACGACGAAAGTCCGCACCCGTTTCCTTCCGGGGGGAAGCTCGTCGAGCACGGAAATATCTAAATCTCCGTAAAGCGAAAGCGCCAGAGTTCTCGGGATCGGCGTCGCACTCATTACAAGGACGTGCGCATCATCAGCTTTCTTTGCCAGAGCTGCCCTCTGCATTACGCCGAAGCGATGCTGCTCGTCTGTTATGAAAAGCCCGGGCGTCTTAAACCTGACTTTTTCGCTTATGAGAGAATGCGTCCCTATGATAAGATCTATTCTCCCTTCAGACAGATCCCGGAGGACCTCGGCCTTTTTTTTCTGCGGAACTGAACCGGTCAGCAGCGCTACGTTGATGCCGAGCTTCCCGAAAAGAGCCGAAAGGCTGTCCATATGCTGCGCGGCAAGTATCTCGGTAGGTGCCATCAGTGCAGCCTGCGTTCCGTTTTTTACCGCGATATAAGCCGCTATTGCCGCGACGGCCGTTTTCCCGCTTCCGACATCGCCGGAAACGATCCGGTTCATCGGAGAAGTGAACTGACCGTTACCTCTTGACATATCGGCGCAAATATCATTAACCGCCCTTAACTGGGCGCCGGTGAGCGGAAACGGCAGAATGTCAAGGAAACGCGAGATATCTGTATCTGACATCCGGGGGGCGGTCGTGGCCTTCATCCTTTTTCTTGCCAGGTGCAGTGAAAGGCTGAAGATGAACATCTCGTCGAAACGCAGCCTTTTTTGGGCGGCTTCGAGGTTTTCCGGACTTGTCGGGCAATGTATTTCCCTTACGGCGAACTGAAGAGTTGCCAGTCCGTTTTTCAGCCTTATGCTGTCGGGCATATAGTCGCTCATGCCGGGGACGCATTCCTTGACTGCTGCGGTGACGGCCGTACGGACCGTCTTCTGGGTTAGACCTTCCGACACCCTGTAAATGGGTACGATGTCTTCAAGTTCTCTGCCCGGTATAACCGGATCCATAGCCGGGGATCTGAGTTTCAGAAAACCTTTTTCGGAGACGAGTTTACCGAAAAACCTTATTGTTGCCCCGGCGGAAATCTGATTTTTGTAATAAGGCTGATTGAAAAATGTTATTTCGCACGTTCCGGTCCCGTCGGAGGCCCTGAAACTAAGCAGGCTCAAGTTCCGCCTGAAGTAGCGGAGCTTAGGCTGTGTCTTAACACTGAGGATATAACTGCATTCGGATTCGTACGGTCCCTCTCCGAGCGCCCGGAGGGTTCCGCGGTTCTGATATTTCCTCGGGTAATGCCTGAGCAGGTCGCCAACCGTTGCTATGCCGATCCTGCTGAAAGCCGCAGCCCGCGCGGCACCGACACCGGGAATCATGGTTATCGGTGAACGTTCATCCATCTGGGATCTCTCTCCTTCGGTCGGAGGAAATGCCAATCTTCTGAAGCCTGGCAGTTAAATAATCATTCTTAAGCTTGATTGGCTGTACCGGCCGGATGTATAATTTGTTTATAGAGATTATTATTTTTTGGTCTGTACCCTTCCGCAGAGAAAGGCGATCGCGCGTTCGACGGCATCCTTGGAGTTTTTCCACGGTTCATCGTTGTATCGGTAGTCGAATTTCTTGCAGAACCAGCTGACATCTTCACGAAGAGCGTCAAAGTAGCCGTTCTCGGTCTCCTCCACCGCGTTATAAAACTCCTTGAACATCTTTTTCGAGAGATAAGACGACGCCGTTTCCAGAAAACGCTTGTAATGAGGGAGACAGAAATACGGCTGTCTGGATGTCTTTTTCCTGAACTCGGGATCCTTTTCCCAAAGCAGTACGGCTGTCTCGAGCATTTTTGAAAAATGGTATTCGATCTTTGAACAGACGTAGCAGTTTTCATTCAGCCTGCTGACGGTCCTGATTTCTGACTCACCGGGTTTTGAGATGAGACCGTTTTTCGAAAAATGTTTTTTCTGCTCATCCAGATGGCTTTCGAGAATGAGCCCGAGTCCAAGTCTGTTCTTGCCGGAAAACATCATGTCAAAATGGTGCCTGCAGAACCCCTGCTCATTTGTCTTTATTCTGATATCGGGTTCCATCATAGATGCCCCGAGTATGAGATCGATCTCATTGTTTTCCAGTTTTTCGGCGAGCATGCAAAACGGACATCCTCTGCTGTTGCCTTCCGAAGCGGCATCAAACGCCTCGTTCACAGGGATCGTGTAGATCTGTTCCATTATTGTCGCCTCCCGAAATATTACTGGTCTAATTATATCTATAAAAATAATAATATGCAATAGTTTCCGGACCGCAACGCTTCTGCGGGATTTTCGCCGGGGCGACAGGCAAGGGATCACATTATGTGTTCCCGGAAAGGCAAAAGTATGACAGAATATCCGAGTGATATCATCGGAGAGAGTACCGTTAACGGCATCAGGAACGTCAGAATTAGAGTTCCGGAGTTCTTTTCAGTCAGGCAGATATTCGACTGCGGTCAGTGTTTCCGGTTTGACCCGGCGGGAGATCCGGATGACTGGAGCTATGTCAGAGGCGTCGCGTTCGGAAGATCGGTCTGCTTCCGCCAGCAAGTCCCGGGAGAGATGATCATAGAAGGAAGCGGGATAGACGAATATGAGACTGTATGGAAGAGATTCCTGTCACTTGATACGGACTATGATGCAATAAGAAAAGACATAAGATCCCGGTTCCCGAAGAAAAGCGTAATGGATGAGGCTATGGAATTCGGATCGGGGATCAGGATACTCAGACAGGATCCGTTCGAGACCCTAATATCATTCATCATATCCCAGAACAACAATATCCCGAGGATCAAGAAGATCGTCAATTCGCTGTGCATGCGCGCGGGGAAACCGATCGGAGAGGACAGATTCTCGTTCCCCGGACCTGAGGAGATCTTAAGTCTCGGAACGGAAGGCCTGAGAGAACTGAAGACCGGGTTCCGGGCGGGATATATTTTCGATGCGGCGGAAAAGATAGCATCTGGAACGCTTGATCTGGGAGAAGTCGGATCTGCGGAAAGCACCCGCAGAGCTTCAGAGATGCTCTGCACTATAAAGGGAGTAGGACCCAAGGTGGCGGCTTGCACTCTGCTTTTCGGATTCGGCAGGCTCGATGCATTTCCGGTGGATGTCTGGATAAAGAGATCCTTCGAAAGACATTTCGGGGGAAGCCTTGACATAGAATCTCTTGGAGAATCGGCCGGGCTCGCTCAGCAGTATCTTTTCTACTATGAAAGGTATAACCGGGAAGGAGACAAATGAGATACCGCTGCATCCCTCAGGCGCCCGGGCCAGCGGGATTCTCGGTTATGTTCCTCCCGAACAACTTTTTGTAGAGCATGCTCACATAGTTTGGATCCGAGTATCCATACTGTAAGGCCGCCTCATACAGTTTCATACCGCTGCTTTCCATAAGACTGCGGACTCCTTTTAGTTTAACGGTATTTATATAGTTCATGACAGTAACTCCGTTGGACTTTTTGAAGACGCTGCAGAGATATCCCGGCGAGATGCCCAGATAGTCCGCTATCTCGGACTGAGTGAGTGGTTTCGCTATATTGATATTAATATATTTTATCGCTTTTACCGCCAACGCCTCTCCCGGGGTGTTCTGCCGTTCCGCTTTTCTGTTTACCCGGTCAATGCCGCAGAGGATTCCGAGCAGTCTCAGCGGATCCGCAGCGCTCGGACCTGTGGTATCGAACTGACGGTAGATACATTCATCTACCAAGGAACAGATACGGCCGGTCCCGTTTGATGAAGGCGTGACGAACGGCAGAATAAGACTTTCGCGGTCATCTGCATACTTCCATTTCACCGAAAATCCGACGGTATGATGGCAGTGACTGTTCTCCGAATGGACGCGGGTGGGGCTGTCATTCAGAAAGCATAGCACGTCGCCCTCGGAGGCGGTATAAGGTACTCCGTCCATTTCTGCCGTCAGTTTTCCTTCCGCAACATAGGCGATTTCAATGTGATCCGGCATGACCGGCAGTACGAAATCGTAGGTCTGCGCCTTGAAGGCGTGAGCCATTCTGGTCGACGGCAGTGACAGTATTTCGATACACCTCATGTTTAAGTCTCCTTCGTTTACGGTCTGAAAAAATTATAGATCAAATATTAATTTTGTCAAGATTAATGAATATAGCATATTTACAATATTTGCCGTAATTCATATACTTGTTATGGATCGAGAGGTGAAATCAATGACAGATATCAAAGAATTACGCAAAGAATACCTGAAAGTCCCGGACGGTGTCTATGCTCCGTATCATTTCAGATATCCGGGACTTGCCAAGGATCCTTGCGCCCACCCGGCGATCATGCGGGCAAACGGCATATATACTCTTTTTACTGATTCGGTGCCTTCGATATTCAAGAATGATCTCGTGGCGGGAGATTTTCACGGGCTCTATGTCCATGAGGACGAGACCGTTCTTAAATATGAAGAGAATTATGTCGGAATCATCGGCAGCAGAAACTTTGGAACCAACTTTGACCATTTTGCTCCGGATTACAGGCGGATCCTAAAGCTGGGACTGCCTGGCCTCAGAAAAAAGATCAAGTCCTCCATTGATAAATATGCCGCGGATCCCGAGAAAACGGCCAATCTGAAAGCGATGTACATATCGCTGGAAGGTTTTTCCAATCTGATCGGCAACTACATTTCAAGCGCGAGATCCAAGAAGAATGAGCCGGGATATGACGAAGAAGCTCTGGACAGGATAATCCGTACGAGCGAAAAGCTTCTGGCCTCCGCTCCGGAATCTTTCGAAGAGGCGCTCCAGCTCGTATGGTACTGTCACTCCGCTTTTACCATCGAAGGAAGGTACGCGATGGCTCTCGGCAGACTGGACCAGTATCTTTATCCGTTCTACAGAAAAGATATAGACAGCGGAAAGATAACCGAGAGTGAGACTGAAAGACTTCTTGAGAGCATATTTGTCAAAATCGGCGACGACGTAGTGAATATCTGCGTCGGAGGCTCTGACAAGGACGGAAACTGTGAGATAAATGACCTCAGCTACAGGATCGTTTCCGCGGTTAAGACCTGCAATGTTCCCGGTCCGAACCTGTCCGCAAGAATCACTCAGGACACCCCTGATGATTTTCTTATTGAGTGCCTGAAGAGCATAGGTACTGGTCTCGGGTATCCCGCTCTTATGAACGACGAGGTCAATATCGCCGGACTGTCAAGATACGGATATGAGCCGGAGGATCTCCACGACTTCTGCATGGTGGGATGCATTGAGAACTTTATTCCGGGGAAGCAGCCTCCGTGGTCTGACGGCCGTTTCGATCCCCCGAGATTCATCGACTACGTTTTAAATCACGGGAAATGCGAATTCAACAAAACTGTCGGGCTGGATCTTTGCGATATCAGCGAGATAGATTCCATGGAGAAATTCATGAAATACTATGAGGAGGAGATCGCGTTCGGAGTAAAGGAATATGTCGCGTATTTCCGTGCATGGAACGGGATGATCGATCAGCGCTATTATTCCGAGCCCTTCCTTTCGATATTCTGCTATGACTGTATCGGACGGGGAATGGACATCAACTGCGGAGGAAGCAAGTATCCTTCTGCGCACGGAGCGGCTGTCATGGGCGTCGGAACTGTGGCTGATTCGCTGGCTGCCCTGGAAACAGTTGTCTTCAGGGACCGTAAGGCTACTCTAGCTGAAGTAAGGGACGCGATCAAGAGCAACTTTGAAGGATACGAAGAACTGCGCGGTCTGCTTCTGAATGCGCCGAAATACGGAAACAACGATGAGACCGCAGACAAATACGCTGTATGGTTCCTCGATTATATCAGCAGTGAGTTTTCCAAATACAAGACAAGGGACGGAGGTCCGTTTTACGTCCTGATGGCAGCGAATACTGCCAACATCTCTGCCGGTGAAGTGATTCCGGCCACACCGGACGGACGTCTTCAGGGAGAGCCTCTTTCCGATGCGGCTTCTCCGACGTACGGTCGCGACACTCTGGGCCCGACGGTCACTCTGGCCAGCGTCTCAAAGCCGGATTACACCAAATCAGCCGGCGGAACAGTCGTGAACCAGAAGTATTCCCCTTCAGCATTCGACGATTCAAGGATTAAGAACCTCGCTGCTCTGGTTAGGGTGTATTTCAAAAAGGGAGGTCAGGAGATCCAGATCAACGCCACGTCCAGAGAAGTCCTTCTTGACGCAATGGATCATCCCGAGAATTACCGCGATCTCGTCGTGCGTGTTTCAGGATTCTCAGCTTACTATGTGACGCTTGGCCGGTCGGTGCAGCTTGACATCCTTAACCGGACCCAGCATAAGTAATTATTTATGACAAGTCCCCGGCATGTTATTCCAGGATATGCCCGGATTGTACAGATAAAGAACCGGCGCAGCCGCTTTATGCGGTTGCGCCGGTTCTTTGCCTTGAAGAATAGTTATTACTGACAGACGGCCGTCAGTCTACCTCGCGGAACTGCTTTCCGTAAAGATCCGCGTAAATGCCTTTCTTATCCATCAGTTCCGCATGTGTCCCGTGTTCGATAACCCGTCCTCCGGAGACGACGGCGATCTCATCGGCGTTTTTGACGGTCGAAAGACGGTGAGCAACGACAAGAGTCGTCCTGCCTACACAGAGCTCCTCCAGAGATTTCTGAATCATGATCTCGGTAGTGGTGTCAAGAGCCGATGTAGCTTCGTCCAGGATCAGGATGGGGGGATTCTTGAGAAAGACCCTTGCTATGCTGATGCGCTGTTTCTGTCCGCCGGACAGCCTTACTCCACGTTCGCCGACCACAGTTTCGTATCCTTCAGGAAGGGTCATGACATAATTGTGGATGTTAGCCCGTTTCGCCGCCTCTACCACCTCTTCATCGGTGGCGTCCAGCCTCCCGTAAAGGATGTTGTCTTTTATCGATGAATTGAACAGGAACACGTCCTGCTGGACGATGCCTATGTTTCTTCTCAGGGATTCTCGGGTCATGTTTCTGATGTCGATGCCGTCTATAGTGATCGATCCGGAACTGATGTCGTAAAAATTCGGGATGAGATGGCATATCGTCGTTTTGCCGCCTCCGCTGGGACCGACGAGGGCGTAAGTCATCCCTTTACCGATATCCAGGTCAACTCCGTGAAGGATCTCGTCCGAACCGTCATACGCGCTGGAAACATCCGAGAATACGATATGTCCCTCGAGTCTGCCGGCCTCAACTGCCTCCGGCGGGTCTTTTTCCGGCTCCTGATCCATTATCTCAACGAAGCGTTCGAATCCTGCGACACCGTCCTGATACTGTTCCATAAAATTGATCAGCGTCATCACGGGAGAGATGAACATGCTTACGGAAACCACGAAAGCCGAGTAATCGCCGAAATTCTCGATTATCCCGTTATACAGGAATAGTCCCCCGGCTATAAGGATAATGACGTTGAATACATCGGTCACGAACGCCGTAGACGAGTGGAACTGGCCCATTGCCGAATAGGCTTCTGTCCGGGCGGAAACGAATTCGCCGTTGCTTTCGCCGAATTTTTCGCATTCCTTTTCGGAATTCGTGAATGCTTTCGTGACCCTGATGCCGGATATGCTGCTCTCAACTGATGCATTGATCTTTGCTATGGAGGCTCTGCTCTTCTTGAAAGCCTCTCTCATCTTTTTCCTGAGTTTGTATGCGATGAGCATAAGTATCGGAACGCAGGAGAAAATGATCAGAGTGAGGTACAGGTTGATGGTCGACAGATAAATGAATGAAGTCACTATGGCTATAAGGGAAATGATTACGTTCTCGGGGCCGTGATGAGCCAGTTCGCTGATATCCATAAGATCATTTGTCATTCTTGACATGATCTTTCCGGTCTCGTTCCTGTCATAGAAACCGAACGGAAGCTTCTGAAGATGTTCGAACATGTCTCGCCGCATCTGGGCCTGCATTTTTACGCCCATGACATGTCCGTAATACTGTATGAAATAGTTAAGGAACATTCTGAAGGCGTACAGAATGAGCAGAACGGATCCGGAAATGATGATCAGCAGATAATTCCTGTCCGGGATAAACTCGTTAAGCATCTTCCTGATGACGATGGGGTATCCGACGGCTATCACAGATACAAGGAACGACGCTATCATATCAAGGGTAAAGATAAGTTTGTGAGGGCGGTAGTAAGAAATGAATCTTTTAAGCATGTCTGTCTCCGATTGGCAATAATTCTTTGCGTCCGGTATATTTTACATAAGAGAATTCGCGTATAATCTTTGTCCTGTATCATTATACAGGAATTATCAGGAAATAGAGCGGCATTGTTCTGTTTTTCCTAAGCAATGCATGCCCGAGTGACGGCTTTATCCGGACGTTTCAGGGCATCAAAGACAGTTAACTAATGAGAATGGATAAACTTGTACGCATGAACGTGTCACGATTAAAAACAAAAAATTATCGAAAAACGATAAAAACATCTTGACAAACGATTAAATGTGATGTAGTATTACTTCCGCCGGACCACAAAATGGATTAAGAAATATTATGGTCCAGACAATTCTGGGTGAATAAATAAACAGAGGTAAAGATCATGCCAAAAATTCCGACAAAAGTATCAGTCATCATATCTATCGTTTTCTCGGTCCTTTTATTTGCGTTCTCGGCGGCTGCCGCATTCATGATACCCACGCTAGCGGATATTGCGATATCGACCAGGAACAGTGCTTTCCCTGACGCAATGCTCGGTTCGTCAGAGAGTGTGTGGGTGATCATTCTCCTGTATATTGCGCTCATAGTGATAGCCGCGTCGGACGTTCTGATGTTTTTCCTTTTGATAAGGGTCAGAAAAGGTCTTGTCTTCACAGACCTCAGCGTTGCCCTGCTGAGACACGTCGCCTGGGGATGCTTCGCCCTGAGTGCAGTGGCTTGTGCGATGGCTGTGTTTTTCAGAATGTCTCTTGTCGTGGCGTTTCTGGCCGCTTTCCTCGGATTCTGCCTTAGAGTCTTCAAGAACGCGGTCGAGGAA
>JAGDBK010000126.1 GCA_017959065.1 Clostridia bacterium
ATTTCAGACACCCGCGCAGCGGCGAAGAGATCGTTCTGAACGCGCCGCTTCCCGAATACTTTCAAACCGTCTTGCGCAAACTGGGAAATCCCGTTGAAGAATAGAAAGGACGAACAATGAAAAAAATAGGAAGATATGTTATTCCCGTTCTGGCGCTCATCCTGCTGATCGCGGCGGTCGTTCTTGTGGTCCGGCTCGTTTCCAGAATCGTCGGCGGGGCGCTGAACACCGTGCTGGGGATCGTAGTCGTCGTTGCTCTGGTGCTCATCGTGCTCTGGATGTTCGCCTACGCAAAAAAGAAAAAATAACAGAAAAAAAGGGATCGGCAAAAGCCGGTCCCTTTTTCTATACAAAATGAGTCTGCCGCAAAATGATTTTGCGGCAGACTCGGATGTTCAGCCAAGAATCTTATTCAGTCCGGAATCTCGATATAAATGGAAAACTCATTGTCGTCGGAAAGACCGCAGGAATAGGTCAGTCCGTGCAGCATCTCGCCTTCTCCGTCCGCATAGGTATTATTGAATATCGGGTCGCTGTAGACCTCTATATCCGTGACGGCCGGATCGATTGCCAGACAGGCCGCTTCTCCGAGCCAGTTGAGAAGATAGTAGGCGGCGTCCAGTTCGATCCCTTCCTGCGTGGGCACAAAGATCGCCACGCAGTTGATCTTGCCGTCTTCATTGGCTTCCTTGAGGGCCTTCCCGTCCACGTCATAGAAGATGCCCCAGGCAAGCCAGGTATCGTACTGGTTATAGACATCAAAATTGACATTTCCGTAATTGTTGATCGCGTAGCGGAACTTCAGCGGGAGACCGCCGTCATCCTGTTTGTCATAGCAGCTCTGCAGTCTTTCAACGAATTCCTTGGCGGTAAAGAGGAAAACATCTCCGTCAATAAAGGAATTGATATCCTCGGTCTTATCATCGATCTCTCTTCCGCAATCCTCACAGACCTGGACCAGCGCTCTTTTAGCCTTGAGAATGTTTATGCTGTCCTCTTTCCACTCGGCGTGGAGATGTCCGGTCGGCTCTCCTTCCGTTTTTCCGCATTTGGCACAGGTTTTCGGTTCCGTGCATGTGGCATCCTTCCACTCATGCTTCAGGCAGCATCCGGTCAGCGAAAAGACCAGGACCACGGCTATCAGTACGGCTATCGCTTTCTTCATCTTTTTCACTCCTGTCGAAAATCTTTCATCCTCGCAGATGTCATTCTGTAAGAATCATACCATACAAGGCTGCCTTCATCAAGAAAAAGGCATAAAAAAGCAGAGCCGCTCATACGAGCGGCTCTGTGTTGGCGTTGACCTATTTTCCCGGTCCGTCTCCAGACAAGTATCGTCGGCACTGGTGAGCTTAACTTCTGTGTTCGGAATGGGAACAGGTGGACCCTCACCGTTAAAAACACCAACTGCAGGGAATGTACCCTGAAAACTGAATAGAGGAGGAGCGAGGTGTAATACCTGCATAGGTTATATAGTAGGTCAAGCCCTCGGGTTATTAGTATCGGTAGGCTGAACACATTGCTGTGCGTACACCGCCGACCTATCAACGAAGTAGTCTACTTCGACCCTTACTCCAATGGATGGGAGATCTTATCTCAGGGAGAGTTTCACGCTTAGATGCCTTCAGCGTTTATCTCGTCCAGACGTAGCTACCCGGCTGTGCCGTTGGCACGACAACCGGTGCACCAGAGGTCTGTCCATCCCGGTCCTCTCGTACTAAGGACAGCTCCCTTCAAATCTCCTGCGCCCGCAACAGATAGGGACCGAACGGTCTCACGACGTTCTGAACCCAGCTCGCGTGCCACTTTAATCGGCGAACAGCCGAACCCTTGGG
>JAGDBK010000127.1 GCA_017959065.1 Clostridia bacterium
CCTCGACGTAACTGAGGGCAGGCTCGTGATCGGCTTCCGATTCGGCGAATGCATGGAAGACCCGGACAAGGCCGCCCTCTCGGTCTTCAACACCGTCTACGGGGCTGGCGTTACCTCCAAGCTGTTTGTTAATGTACGGGAACGGCTGCAGCTTTGCTACTATGCGTCCTCCTCTGCCGACTCGCACAAGGGGCTGCTCTTTGCCAGCGCCGGGATCGATTTCGACAGGTTTGACGAGGCAAAAGACGAAATGCTTCATCAGCTTGATGAAATTCGGAATGGAAACATTACGGATGAGGAAATGGAGTATGCCAAAAAAGGCATCTGCTCTGACCTCAAATCGATGCAGGACAGCCAGGCCGCTATGGAGAGCTATACCATCACCAATATCCTGGACGGCTGGATGGTAACCCCCGAAGAGTATATTGAGCTTGTAAATGCCGTAACGAAGGAAGATGTTATCGCTGTTGCGAACAGCACGGTGTGCGACCTGATTTACTTCCTTCGCGGGGAGGAAGACGCGGCACAAGAGACCGCCGAGGATATCAAGGAGTTTGAAAACAACGAGGACGATTCATGCAGATCATAAGAAAAGACTATAAAAGCGTCGGTGAGACACTGTACAGCGGGGAACTTGAAAACGGGCTGAAAATCTTTGTCATCCCCAAAAAAGATTTTAATTCCCAGTATGCCGTATTCGGCACCCACTACGGCGGGGCGATGCGCCGGTTTGAAATCAACGGAGAGTTCGTGGATACGCCTGCGGGTGTGGCTCATTTTCTGGAGCATAAAATGTTCGACATGCCGGATGGAACCAACGCCCTCACCACGCTTTCCGAAAACGGGGCAGATGCAAACGCCTTCACCAGCACGGATCTCACCTGCTATCACTTCAGCTGCACAGAGCGGTTTGAAGACAACCTGCGGCTTCTGCTCCGCTTTGTCTCCACTCCGTATTACACGCCCGAGACCGTCCAGAAGGAACAGGGTATCATTGCTCAGGAAATCCTGATGGGTGACGATTCTCCGGGCAGACAGGTTTATTACGATCTTCTCTCCCTTTTCTATGAACACCACCCCATACGCGAGGCGGTTATCGGAACGGTGGAGAGCATCTCCAAAATCACCGATCAGACGCTTTACGACTGCCACAGTGTTTTCTACGCGCCGAGCAACATGGTGCTTTGCGTGGAAGGCGACGTTGAGCCGGAACGGATCTTTGCCATTGCGGCAGAAGAGCTCCCTCCGGAGCGGAAGAACGTGCCCCACGCCGATTTCGGCGAGGCGGAGAGCGCACTGCCCGTAAGCCAGCACAAAGAACGGCAGATGCCCGTCGGGATCCCGGAATTTCTGATCGGGGCAAAACTCAGCCGCGGTGCAAAGCCCTCTCCCGAGGGGGATATTTCTTCGATGCTCCGCGAGCGGCTTGTCGCCGGGCTTTCGCTGCGGCTGCTGGCCGGATCCTCTTCCCCCTTCTACACAAGGCTCTACGCGGAAGGAACACTGACCCGGGACTTTGATTTTGAAGCAGACTACACAGCCGACACCGCCACAATGATCATCGGCGGCCAGAGCACGGACCCGGAAAAAGTTCTCCAGGAACTGCTGGCCGAAGCGGATACCGTCCGGCAAAAGGGATTTCAGAAAGCCTATTTTTCCCGCACACGCAAGGCCATGATCGGCGGCCGGCTGAGAGGCCTTGAGGACTTTGACGGCTTCTGCGTCTCCCTTCTCGCGGATGCGTTTGACGGCTTCTGCACACTGGACGCCATTGAGATCCTGCCGGAAATCCGCCGGGAAGAATGCGAGAAATGGATCGCGGAGACGTTCTCTCCCGAGAAGCTCGCCATGGCAGTCATCCGGCCGGTCAGGGAACCCTGATGCTTATCCCCGGATTCTTTTACGCCTCGCTCTCGGCAGAAGAAACGGTCCGCCCCGTTCTGGAGGCCGTTCAGCGGGACAGCGTTATTACCTTTCCCCTGCTCGGCAATCTCACGCTCAACCCGCCCGCCGCCATCACCGTATTCGGCAGAACGGTTTACCTCTACGGGGTGATCATTGCCCTTGCTTTTCTCGCCGGGATGTCATGGAGCGTACGCCGGGCAAAACGCTTCGGCTTACGGGAGGAA
>JAGDBK010000017.1 GCA_017959065.1 Clostridia bacterium
AGAAGAAGAGAATGAAAGAATCCCGCAGCCGGACAAAGATCGCTCCTCACGATTCTTGCCAGCGGGGGATTCAAGGAAAGGAAAGCTTATGGAAACAATCACAAACGGAACTGCAATTCCGAAAGCAGAGCACCTCGAAGAACCTCGTCAGTCGAAGATCATCATCCGCCGTACATTCGGGGAACAGAACCTCCTCGAACTTTACGCCGATTATGTGGCGGAGAAGATTCTCGAGGAGATGAAGCAGGTTAAGGAACTTGCTCGCAATCCGACATGAGTTCGTACATGATAGTTCGCAGTTCCGGAAGGTCTTCTGAGATGATTTCCCATACAAGCCGGAGATTGACGCCCTCATAATTATGGACGATCCGATTCCGAAGTCCGTAGGTTTCGTTCCAGGGGACTTCCGGATGTGCTGTTGTGAATTCGCTGCTCATGGTATGACAGAGTTCCCCGATTTGACTGAGATTGAAGACACAGGCTTCAACGAGCATAGAATCTTTGGAAAACGAATCGTAGTCTTTACCAGCAGAGTACCGAAGAACTTTGTCGATACAGGTTAGGATCAAACCAATACGATCTCTATCTTGCATAAATGGTCACTCCTGTATTCTGAATTTCCCGCTCGATCCGCGATCCGCTTTCGATATGCGTCACATCAAAGATATCGACGGGACGTTCTACGGCATGGTGAATCGCTTCGGTAAAACCGACGAAACGAAGTCCTTTCAGCCCGGAGTCGACCAAAAGATCTATGTCGCTTGCGTCAGTTGCTGAGCCTTTGGCAAAAGAGCCAAATAGAACGGCATGGCGGATGTCATAGCGAGCAAAAATCGGCGTCAGCAGATCCGAAATGTCTTGGACTGTGGAATGACTTCCCATGGTATGCCCCTCCTGTCTTTGAGTATCTCAAGTATAGTATAGCAGATGTGAGAGAAAAAGTAAAGTCTTTTCTCAGATTCCCAGAGCGGATTCAGAGAAATGGCTCTGCAGCCGCCACGAACGAAGAGGATATTCGGATGATATCCCTTTATAGATCCCGGTTTTTTCCGTCTATGTTTTGACCAGAGAAGTCCCAGACCGTCACTTGGCTTTTCCTCCGAGACGTTCAAGTTCAGCACGGTCTTCTGCGTCGGTAAACACATTTTGTCTCAGAGCATCTTGCGTTTCCCCGAAAGGACGCAGCGGTACATTGTTGGCAAACGACTGAGCTTGCCGAAGTTTAGCGGAAGCGGTGTCGGAATTGCTCCGTGTATAGAGCATGACGATATAGTCTATGAGATTGCTGATGGAGCGCATCTCACGCTCCGCGCAGTCCCGCAGACTTTCGATGGTGGTTTCTTCAAGCGTAACGCTGATGGATCTTTTGGGCATGACAACCTCCGTGTATCATCGTGTATCACAATGTATCATACCCATATTATACGCCATTGACCGCCATCTGTCAAGAGAAAAAGCAGAGTTATCAGAAAAATAACAGATCCGACAGCAGAAAGGCTGGACACAGGGAAACGGATGTGGTATCCTAAACCCAATCCCAACCACTCTGCTCGGAACAGGAGAGAGAATGAAAACCATAGAGCAGAGAAGAATCAAAGCGGCTTGCTACTGCCGCCTCAGTGACGACGACGCCCAGGACGGTACGTCGGTGTCCATAGAAACGCAGACCAAAATCCTCGGAGACTACTGCCGCGATCACGGCATGGAAATCTTCAACTATTATAAGGACGACGGCTACACCGGCACGAACTTCAACCGGCCCGCCTTCAAGCAGATGATGAAGGATGCCGAAAGCGGCGCGATCAACACGATCATCGTGAAAGATCTGTCCCGGTTCGGAAGGGAACACCTTCAAGTCGGTACCTACCTGCAGGTCACACTCCCCAACATGGGAATCCGGTTCATCGCCATCGGGGACGACGTGGACTCCGAAAGAGGAAGCCTTGATTACGACCTCATGGTCCCGATCAAGAACATCTTTAACGAGTACTACCCCGCAGACTGTTCCCGGAAAATCCGGCAGGCATTCATCACGAAAGCGTCCAACGGAGAGTTCATCGGTTCGCAGGCTCCTTACGGATACAAAAAATCCGCGGAAGACAAGCACGTCCTTGAACCGGACGAAAAGACCGCATGGATCATCACGTGGATCTTCGAGATGGCGGCGTATCAGGGATACGGGTACAACAAGATCGCCAGAGTCCTTACAGAACGGAAGGTAACCACCCCTGCCGCGTATCAGGCGCAGCAAGCCGGACGTTCCTACAGCAAGGAACCAACGGAATGGAACCTGACGACGGTCTACCATATCATCTCCAACGAAACCTACCTCGGACACCTCATCAGCGGAAAGCGCCGGATCGCCTCGTTCAAGAATAAAAAGGTGATCCATAAGCCAGAAGAAGAGTGGATCGTCGTGGAGAACCGCTTCCCGCCGCTCATAGACGAAAAGCTGTGGAACGCGGCGCATGAGAGACTGAAAACCCGGAAGCGCGAAACCTCCAACGGCTTCGTCAACATCTTCGCCGGACTGGTCAAATGCGGCGACTGCGGATACGCGCTCGGCATTACCAACGCCAAGACCCAGAAGAACTACTTCGTATGCCAGACCTACAGCAAGAAGGGCAGGGAGTACTGCACCAGCCACTATATCACATACGATACTCTGTATCAAGCCGTTCTCAGCGATGTGAAGCAGATGCTGTATGCGGTTCAGGAGAACAGGGAAGCGTTCATGGAGATGGTGCTGAAGAAGGTAGGGGATTCCGACGATACCGGACGCCAGCTGATGGAGCGAGAGATCGCGGACCTGACAAAGCGGATCGAGGAGCTTTCCCTTAAATACGACCGGCTCTACGACGACCGCCTCGATGGGCTCCTGTCGGACAGAAAGTTCAAGGAGATGGCCGAACGGGTTGAAGCGGAACAGAACCGGGCAGAGGAACGGCTTTCGGAACTGAAAGAAACACTGGCAAACACCGTGGATACCCGGCAGAATCTGGAGGACTTCCTCGAAATCGCGGAACGGTATCAGGATCTCATGGAACTGGATAAGGAGATGCTGAACCGCCTGATCTCTACGATTACGGTCGGAAAGAAGATCAAGACAGAGCAGGGAACTACACAGGAGATCACAGTGAATTACCGATTCATCGGTGCGCTGTGATCAAAAAAACGCCAAAACACTTCCCTAACTACAACAGGCAGTCACTGGTTCAAGTCCAGTAGGGGGAGTAAGTTTCTCCGGCTTCGCGCTGGTTCAATGTCCAGCCGCGCAAGCGCGGGGGGAGTAATAGGAACGGCCGTATACTTACGCAC
>JAGDBK010000128.1 GCA_017959065.1 Clostridia bacterium
AGGCCAAAAAGGATATAGTATCGATCGTAAAGAAGATCATCGATACCTACAAGCTCAGGATCGAAAGAAACGGATTCCTTGAGCAGTCTACCAAGGAGCAGGCGATAAGGAAGCTTTCCGCGATAAAGATAAAGATGGGATATCCCGACGAGATCAAGGAGATCTGGTCCAGGCTCGTCTTCAGCGAGGATGATTCTCTGCTCGAGGTCATGATGAAGCTTTCGGGCATCCGTCTGAAGGACATGTTCGACAGGCTGACAAAGCCAGTCGACCGCACCGAGTGGCCGATGCCGGGGCACATGGTCAACGCATGCTACGATCCGAGCTCGAACGATATAACGTTCCCGGCGGCGATCCTTCAGAAGCCGTTCTATTCCCTTGATCAGAGCGTCAGCGAGAACCTCGGCGGGATAGGGGCCGTCATTGGTCATGAGATCTCCCACGCTTTCGACAACAACGGCGCCAATTTCGATGAAAACGGAAATCTCAAGAACTGGTGGAGCGAAGACGATTTCAAGGCGTTCAAGGAACTGACCGGACAGATGATCGAGCAATACGACGGGATAGAATACCATGGCGGCAAAGTTAACGGGGAACTTGTAGTTAGCGAGAACATCGCGGACAACGGCGGCATGGGCGTGACCCTGGAGATAGTCCATTCTCTTGCGAAACCGGATTTCAGGGCATATTTCATCAACTGGGCCAGAGTGTGGTGCATGAAGGCCAAGGAGGAATACATCCAGCTCCTTTTGACAAATGACGTTCATTCACCCAATGTTCTCCGGGCCGACATGACGCCCAGAAATTTCAGCGAGTGGTATGAAGCCTTCGGCGTCACGGAGAACGATAAGATGTATCTTGCCCCGGAAAAACGGATCAGCATATGGTAAACAGAAGTGCCGGACTGCCCGGAAAAGAGCGGTCCGGCATCCTTTTTCGCCGACAGCGCTCCGGGAAGGAGAATGCGTGCCTCACGTTGCTGTCGCTATGGGAAAAACCGGCATGCCGATGACCGATTTCCGGTTGACTTTGGGCCCATTTCTGCTATACTTTTGTTGAATACCGGATCTTGTCCGGCCAATAAATAAACACAATAAGGAGACCAGCATCATGAGCAAGATCAAAGTTGGCGTTTTCGGCGGAGGAAGAGGCTCGACCATGGTTTGGCAGCTTCTGAATCATCCGGACGCGGAACTGGTCGCGGTATGCGACAAATACCCACCCGTACTGAAGGCCTGCGGCGAGACTGCGGCGAAGGCGGGCGTCAAGGTGGCGCTTTATGAGACATTCGATGAATTCATCAAACACGATATGGATGCCGTGGTGCTCGCAAATTACGCGAACGAGCATGCGATATTTGCCGTAAAATGCCTTGAGGCGGGCAAGCACGTCATGTCCGAGGTGCTCCCGGGCGAGACGCCGGCTCAGATAGTAAAGCTCATCGAGACTGTTCAGCGCACAGGACTTGTGTACAGCTATGCGGAGAACTACTGCTACATGAAGCCCACTTTCGAAATGTGGAAGCGTTACAGGAACGGCGACATAGGCGAGATCCAGTATGCAGAGGGCGAATATGTACACGACTGCTCATCGATACGTCCGTGGATCATGTACGGAGACAAGAACCACTGGCGCATGCGCATGTTCCCGACGTTCTACTGCACTCATTCCTGCGGTCCTCTTATCACGATATCCGGTCTGCGCGCTGTCAAAGTCGTGGGATTCGAGACAAACAAGAACTATGAGGAGAAGCAGATGAGGATCGCATCTCCCTACGGCGCGGCTCTTGAGATGATCACTCTTGAAAACGGCGCTATCGTGAAGAGTCTTCACGGCGGACTGAAGATAGAGCCCAGCAGCATAAACTATCAGGTGTACGGCACAAAGGGAATGATGCAGTCCAAACGATACGGGCCGGAACAGTTCAACATCTATCAGGAGGGGCCGAAGCTCTGCCAGGGCGAGTGGAACAGCTACGAACCCGTCAACGACATCGGAAGCAATATCGAGAGCAAATCTTCGGGACACGGAGGAAGCGACTTCTACACGACCCACGTTTTCCTGGAAAAGATACTCGGCCGTCCTGACGGCGAGTGGAGCATAGGGGTACTTCAGGCTGCCAACATGGGAATGTGCGGCATCATGGCATGGCGTTCTGTTGTTGCGGGAAACCAGTCCATGGACATCCCGGATTTCAGCGTGCTGAGCGAACGCGACAAGTTCAGGAACGATAACATATGCACAAGTCCAGAGATCGCCGGCGACAAGGCGCTGCCCACCACGATGCACGGGAAGATCGAATTTCCTGATTCCGTATACGATAACCTCCGCAAGAAGTTTCTCCATGAGGAGAGCGATATCGACGATCTTTTCTGATCGGGAAACGGAGCTGACAGCACAATGAGCAAAGTAAGAGTAGGCATATTCGGCTGCGACCGAGGAGGAACGATGTTCTGGCAGATGATAAACCATCCGGACGCGGAGGTCGTTGCCATCTGCGACAAGGCGGATCCCCCCATAAGAAGATGTCTTGAAGCCGCGGAAAAGCTCGGCAAAAAGGTCGAGGTCTTCAGAGATTTCGACGAATTCGTGAAATACGATATGGACGCGGTCGTCCTTGCCAATTACGCGACCGAGCACGCGACATACGGCGTGCGCTGCCTTGAGGCGGGCAAACACATAATGTCCGAGGTCCTGCCCGGCGAGACCCCGGCGCAGATAGTGAAGCTTATCGAGACCGTCGAACGAACGGGACTCGTATACAGCTACGCTGAGAATTACTGCTATCTCAAGCCCACGTTCGAGATGTGGAGACGCTACCGCGCCGGTGACATCGGAGAAGTCCAGTACGCGGAGGGAGAGTACATTCACGATTCTTCCGCCATGCGTGCGGAACTGACTCAGGGCGGTGACAGAAACCACTGGAGAAATCTGGTCTCTCCGACTTTCTACTGCACGCATTCCTGCGGACCGATCATCACCATAACTGGCCTCCGTCCGGTCAAAGTCGTAGGCTTTGAGACGAACGTGAACTGCGAGGAGAAACAGAGAAAGATAGGTGTATGCACCAGTTCCGCGGTCGAGATCATCACTCTTGAGAATGGAGCCATAGTAAAGAGCGTGCACGGCAAGCTCAAGATGGAGCCGCCGAGCGCTAACTATCAGGTATACGGGACCAAGGGCATGATGCAGTCCAAAAGATACGGTACGGATGAGTTCAACATTTATCGCGAGGGGCCCAAGCTCTGTCAGGGAGAATGGGAAAGCTATGACCCGGATATTGAGATGGGAAAGGGTATAGGAGCACACACGGACGAACACAGCGGAAGCGATTTTTATCCGTCTCACTGCTTCATTCAGAAGATACTGGGACGCCCTGACGGTGATTGGGCGATCGATGTCTACACTGCTTCTGCGATGGGCATGGTGGGCATTATGGCATGGCATTCTGTTCTTGCCGGAAACAAATCAATGGATATTCCGGACTTCCGTATTCTTTCCGAACGCGACAAGTTCAGGCACGACAATGCCTGCACGACGCCTTCAGTCGCTGGCGACAACCTTCTTCCTATGACATCACACTATATTCCCAGCGTAGATGATTCGGTTTATTCCGCGATGAACGACAGATTTCAGGGCAAAAAGACTTTTCTCGACAATCTGGTCTGATAAGTGATTGCGGGATAGTTGCCTTTGCGATAGTTATCAACATATCGGAAGACACAGCAGGCATCCATAATATACAGAAAGGAAATTAGCTCCATGGGCATTGAGAACAAAATGGCGAGATTTTCCAGAAACACCGGACCTGCAAGATTCTTTATCCCGGTCGGGATCATTCTGATAGTTTTCGGCATCATCCTTCTTGGATTCAAGACTGAGAATTATGCCGAAACGACAGGGAAGGTCACATTTGTGACAGAATCCGTTTCCGACGAGGAAAACGGAAAGCAGTATGACGTGTCGTTCACATACGCGGTCGACGGGAAAGAGTACGACGGAGTTTTTTCAAATGTTTCCGGAGACTACATAATAGGCGGCGACATAAAGGTTTATTATGATCCTGCGGCGCCGGAGAAGACGACAAACGGGAAAATGCCTTCTTTCGCAGCGCCCGTTATCATCGCGATAGGTTTAATAGCCGTTGCTGTCGGGGTATATAAGACTGTAAAAGCGTTCAGAAAGAGCAAGGCTCTTGATGAAAGTGCAGGCGCGTTCCCAAGTGAGTCTTTTGAGAATTTCAAGAATGCCTCAGGCGTCAAGGAGATCTATTTCCGGTTTGACGGGAACAGCTTAAAGCCGGGGTACATAATTGAAGATGCAGACAGGAAAGTCCTGTTTGAGGGAAAAATGATAAAGCAGGCTGTAGTCGGCGCCCGCACGTACGAATTCAGAAATAATGCTACCGGCAGCGTTGCGGCTCATGAAGTTGGTCACACCGTAACTCAGACTTATAACGACGGTTTCTTTACAGCAAAGTCCTACTTCAAATTTGACGGGGAGAATGTCTGGGACGTTATTCACAACCGGGGGATCCGGTTGTCGACCAATTTCCACAGTAATTTTCCTTATGTGATCTATGATGCTGCAAAGGAGGGCGCCCCGTTTGCGAGAATAGAGTCATGCGGGATATATGTGCATGAGGATGAAGCTGAACAGCATAAAGTCAACATTCCTTCCGGCAGCAGATATTACCGCATATGGACGAACTCATCAGATTTGGAACTGATCTTTCTGACCACGTTTGCAATATCGGAGACTGAACAGGCTGTGGTGGAATAGTACTTCGCTTGGCGGACGTCAATGAGGTCTTTGATTCGGCTGTTTGTTTATCCGTACGATAATTTGCTCAGTTTGATGAAATCGGGGAATGTAAAAATCTCAATACAAAAACGCCATCTTGGATATCTCCAAGATGGCGTTTTTGTAATGGTATCAAAACAATACTTTCACGGCGGAACCGCGTTTGAAAAAGTAAATAATTGTCTGAATACCCCTTGGTGGAGCGTACGGGATTCGAACCCGTGACCCCAACACTGCCAGTGTTGTGCGCTCCCAACTGCGCTAACGCCCCGTTGTCAGTCTGCCTGGTCCTGTC
>JAGDBK010000129.1 GCA_017959065.1 Clostridia bacterium
GTCATCATCGCCTTCCCCGCTACGCCGCCGTTCCAGTTCATCAGACCGAAAGTTTTTCCGTCAAGTTCGAACGGGTCATCCGTAGGAGGTATGTAATACCAGAAATAAAGATAATTGTTGGGATCGTCTAGTTGGTTGTAGGAGCAGAAGCGTTTGCCGTTTGCTCCGCCCTGCATGTTCCAGTACCACGTGTTGCCGGTAGTCGGATACGAGATCTGGAACTTCCCGTCGCTGTCGGCTGACGCAGTGAAGGCAGTCGCGTCATCGCGGCTGTCAGTGAAGAACAGACTGTTCGAATTTTTGTTTTTGACATATTGCCTTATCTCGGTCACTCCGTCTTCGGCAAGACGGGTACAATATGCATAGAACTGGTCCTCTGTTCCTTCCTTCTTTTCGAAATAATAAAGCGCAGCGTCCGGGTGGGGATAATACGGTGAAAGCCCGGTCTTGGTGATACCCGAACGTTTGCTGTCTGCGGTAAGCGTGTTCATGAAGTAGTATCCGTCCACATGACCGACATACAGCCCGGTACCGGCTGAACTGAATTCCGCAAGTTCTCCGACCGTGGTGATCTTATGCCATGCGGAGGAAAGTGATTCGGGACTGTCTACATATACGATCGCATAGGCGGAGAAGCCCTCGGCTTCAAAACTTATCTCGCCGCAGTCAACTTCAACTCCACGGACCAGGTCGCCGTTTTCCGCCCCGTCCGCGAAATGGACCACAAAGGTATCCAGTCCGGCTTTTTCCCCGTCCAGCTGGATCTTTACCTCTACCGGCGAAGCGATCTCTATCTTACGGCCGTCCATAACGATGCTGATGTCGAAAAGCCGCACACCGGCAAAAGAACTTGATTTCAGGCCGAGCGCGTCCTGGGTCATGGACAAATATGTGTCAAACCCGAAAGCGCCGCCGGTGCTGTCCCGGCCCCGGAGGATCTCAGTCACTTCCAGTTCCGCTCCGTCCGGAATGCCCGCATCCGGACCGTGAGTGACGGTAATAATGTACGATTCGCCTTCCGCAGTAAGATAACGGACCGTTATCTCGGATTTTACGATCGCGTATACGGAGAACTCTTCGGAATCAAAAGCGACTTCGTCCTTTCCTGTCTCATCATCGGTCTGAGGAACGAAGCTGACCATGCCTTCATCGTCCACATGGACAACATCCAGCACATTCTGATAATCCGAAGAGGCGATCAGTTCGTCGCGCATGGATACGCGGATCGGATTTTCAGGCTCTATCTCGTTTCCGTCAGCATCAATGAAAGAGATATCAACCGCCTTTACCTGGGTGACCCTGCTGCGGGCGGACTCGTTTTCGACGGCTGCTCTTATGGAACTGATGATCTCTTCCTCATCGACATTCGTCAGGACCATCACTGTACCGTCCGGGAAAGTGCCCCAGGGCGCATGGACGTCGACAGTCAGACAGTTTATTTCTTTTTTGAACACCTGCTCCGGCATTCCGCCATCAGACAGGACCTCATCAAAGTCAGTTTTCTGATTCCCTTTCGATCCCGGATCCCCGGCTTCCTCTCCTTCGGTGTCCTGCTCCGGCCGCGCAATGACGAAACGTAAAGGCATGCTTGCGGAAAAGCTGGCCGTCGACCCGGCACGCGAGACGGAAGCTACAGCACTGACACTGCCTGTTTCGTCCAGCTGCAGCAGCTGAGCGCCGTCCGATGAAAGATAATCGTGGACTACTGTAATATATGCGGGACCGTCTGTTTCAACGTCATTGCCTTCCGTGTCAACAAAATTCAAACCGATGACATAACAGGATTCAAGATCCTTCCCCAATACGGCAGCCGCCCTGTCGGATACGCCCTCGTCCGAGATCTCTGACAAAGACAGCGCTGTTCCTTCCGGAACCGAAGCGGTTATGCTTACCGAACCTCCGGCAATTAAGGATTCAAGCAGCGAAGCCGATCCGTTCCCGTCTGACGCGTCCGCGTTATCCGGATCAGGCGAAAGGATTTCGTCTGAAGTCCCGCGTCCATTACTGTCCGGGTTTTCAAATCGATCGGGATCGTCACAGTTTCCTTCCGGTCCACCCGTTTGACCGGAACCATTGTCCTCATCCAGGAAAATGCCCGGCTCGTCTTTTGCGGCATTCTCATCTATAGTAATTGCAGGCAGGATCAGGGCATACGTCGTCACAAAAACGACAACTGCCGCCATAATGAGGAATATTTGTTTTTTCCAATGAATCCAGCGAGAAGAAGTCTGCTGATATCTCTCTTTAATTCCCACGAGTATTCTCCATCTATGAATATCCGGAAAATGCAAAATTACCGGGATGTGCTGATCATACGAAGAAATAATAATCACATAAAATTCCAATTTATTATTTTACTATAATTCGTTTGATCTGTCAATAAAATCAGGAGGATATCAATCATTTCAAGGTTTTTACTGAAGTGAAAAAGGAAATCCGCTTTGACGGGTGAAGAGCGGGATCTGGTCTTACGGAAACAAGCATGGGAAAAGGGCTGTCAAAACACCGGCAGAAATGCCGGCTTTTAACAGCCCCTTTTTTATTTCAGATTGTTTAAAGGATCGTCGATGCCGATCACTTCATTTTAGATTGCGGAACTGATTGCCGCTGATCCTTTATCCGGGGCACAGGCTGCCTTCGCGGCAGCCTGTGCCTCAATAATCGGTTGTCAGGTCAGGCGTTGCGGCTCCTTCTTCTCCTTCTTGTTACTGCGAAGGCGAAACCGGCTGCAGATGTCAGAAGCATCGCAATTGCCGGGAATACCGCTCTGTCTGATGTCTGAGGAGCCTCCTGCGGCGGCTCCCAGGTATTGGTGACCTTGAAACCGTCTATGGATGCTATGTATCCGGCTACCGGATCCTCGGTGATCGTATACCTGATCTCGGCGCCGTCCTTGTACTTCTTCAGTCCGCCGAACTTGAACGTCCAGTTAGTCTCTGCCGTTACTGTGACATGATCGATCTCGACACCGTCAGCGTATAGTCTTATCGTCACGCTTGCAGGTCTCTGATTATCCTCGTCCGTCTCGCCGGCCCAGATCTTAACGCCCTCGATCTCGATTATTTCGGGAGTGTAGGTATTCGTGAGCGTCGTCACCGTGCCTTCAACGATGCTGCCTGAAAGAGCATATCCTGCCGGGATGTCAATTTCTTCCCAGGTATACCTGATCTCCTTGCCTGCATCGTACTTCGGAAGTCCTGTAACATTGACTGTCCATCCGTTCTCCTTGTTCAGGACGACAGGTTCGCCGTATGCCTCGCCGTCTGCCATCAGCTGAACGGTGATGGACTCGGGTCTTACACCGTCCTGATCGTCAGAATCGATCCAGACCTTTCTGACGGTCGCTTCGGTCTCTTCGGGAGTATGCGGGTTGATGA
>JAGDBK010000130.1 GCA_017959065.1 Clostridia bacterium
ACTTTTGACTACGAATCGTGTATATTACGTACGAAGCCATCCGCAATGGTAGAGCCACCGGGGAATTGTACCCCGCGTCCCCTCGCCAGCGCAGAGGCTTTATTCTTTTGTATAAGGTATCGTTCGTCTTCAGTCCGGAAAACAGGTTTCATCACCCCGGCTTCACGCGGCGGATCCGGGAACATGAAAAAAGTCAGGTACGATTTGGCAAATCGTACCTGACTTTTTTGCGCAGTGCGTTTCCGGCTCCCGGCCGGCATCGGATCTGCGGAGCGTGAGTGTGTTTCCGCAAAGACCCCGTGCGTGAAACGGGCGCCGGGGCGAGATCCGGTGATGAGACTGCCGGGGCGGCCTGCTCGGATGAGCCCGGCAGAGACGGCTGCTCAATGCCGCCCCGCCATCGGGCTTCCCGTTCAGAGAACTTTCTCCGGCGGCTTTTCCGCCTTTGCAAGGTCTTTCTGCCTTTTAAGGCGGTCTTTTATGAGATCTATGAAACTGTCCGGCGACACCGCCTTTACCATCGGTCCGAACGACAGTATCCTTATTACCATCTCGGTCTCGTCGCTCATGTCGTATTCTACGGTTACCCGGTAGCTGTCTTCGCCGGTCTTTTCCGCTTCTTTCGCAAAGTGCGCGAAATGAAGCAGGACCCTTTCAAGCGCGTTCCTCTCGTCCGTCACGTCAAGAACCACGGTACCGGTATGCTTTCTGTACGGAGAGAGCTTTGAGGAACCGAGACCCTTAGCGCGGCTGCAGGAAATGATGCGTCCGATATTTACCGTGTCGCCGAAACGGCATCCGGAGACCGATGCTCTGAACTTGTCGTCCTTTTCGGAATACTCGATGTATTCCGGCTGCGCCGTAAGGACGGAGACTGATCCCTTCCTGTTGGTCAGCTCGAAGCGCAGCGGGTATCTGTTTTTCACGGCGTCGAGGACCAGCCTGAAATGGCGGACGTAGTTTTCGTCCTCATAATCGTCGCCGTCCGCGTATTTGTCGAAGACGCAAATGTCTTCCGGGCGGAACAGAGGCTCCACTTCCGGAAAATAAGGCAGCTGCGCTTCGAACAGGCGGACTCTGGGGTCCAGCGAGACGGCATTGAGCCACCGCTTCTGCAGGACCGTCAGAGGCATCCCGGGACTGATGCGCACCGCGCTCATCCTGTTTTCGTCGAGAAGCGGCCAGCTGCCGTCCTTCAGCGCCTCCGTGATGGTCAAAAAGCTCTCGGCAAAGGCATGCTCCGCGGCGATCTCCGATATCCGTCTTTCTGTCAGCGGTCCCCTGAGACCTTCTCTCAGGATCGCGGCGACGGTGTTGTAGTACGCGCCGTAAAGCTCACTGAACAGCATCTGCTTCACCGCCTTCCCCTATCCCGTACATAGCATACATGGCCTCAAGATCGCCCTCGAACTGTTTCTGCAGCCTTTCGTCCGAGAAGCGGATCCCGGTGATCCTGCAGATAAACGATCTGATCCAGGGGACCAGTTCCTCGGCGTCATAGACGTCCGCGGAGAACCTGCTCGTATTTCCGTCGATATGCTCGACGGTGCCGCAGCGCTTTTCGCGTTCCAGCCTCTTCGGGATGTGTTTCTCGTCATCTCCGTATCTTATCGTGAATTCGACATGCTCTATCAGGTCTCCGGAACGGCCCTGCGTGCTGACGCCCCAGATGTGGTTCCGGATCCCGTCAAGCTTCTCCCTGAAAACGTCGAAGCATTCGCACGGACCGTCATCCCTGACGGAAATGATGCTGTCTATCCTGAACGAGGTTATGCGTCTGAACACGGGCACATACGCCATAAGATACTGCCTTCCGCTCTGGACGCTTATCATTATCCTGAGAGGTATGACGCGGCTTTCGCTTATTCTTTCCCTGCGTCGGCTTACGGTCTTGAGGACAGTGTATCTTCTGTCTCCGACAGCCTCCAGCAGGGAGCAGAGGATCTCGCTGTCTATCGCCGCGGTGATGTAGTGGTGCTTGAATGCGAAATGGTCGTTGCGTACGTTGATCTTGTCCAGAAGGAACGATCCCACGACGCCGCAGGGAGCGACCTCAGAGAAGAAGTCCAGAATATCGGCATAAGGCGCGATATCCGTGAGCGCTTCGGCACGGTAGAGGACGGTGCGGCCGCGCTTCTCCGCCCGGACGATCCCCTCCGAGACATATTCCTTCAGTTTCTTCCGCACGGTCGACTCGTCATAAGGTCTTGATGTTCCCGGAAGCGTCTCATATATTCTGTCGAGGATATCCGTGAGAGCTATCCCGTCTTTCGCGTCCCCGAGGATGTCCATGAGGATGAAGTGCAGGGTGATATCCCCGTCCGTGAAGCTTTTGGCCTTCCATGCCTTGTAAAGGGGATTGTGATGCGTCACGCGGCTGTCTATTGAAAGAAAGACGATTTTGCCGTCAGGCGTATGGCGGAATCTCATATGATCCCCGAGCAGGCTCTCCATGCGGCGCTTTTCGTCGTCGTAGGAACGCGCGCTCTTTTTTGTGTACTCGTCTCTGTATTTGAAGCCGTATACGTAAAACTCGCGCATATAGTCCCGTATGCGGCTGAAGTTTTTGATAAGTTCGCTGTAAGCCATCTTTCATCTCCAAATATGACTTTTGAGGCGGGGCATTGTTATGCCCCCAATTGCGCGCCCCGCCTTTCACCTTTCGGCGTTTTTTAAAGCCTTACGGCATATGTATCATTGAATTCCTTTTCTGTCATCTTCTTCTCTGTTCCAGTCTTGAAAACGATGCCGGCCGGAAAAATGACGCGGCGATTGGGATCCCTGCGAGATTATCGGGAATTCCGTTACCTATCGGTATGAATTGAATAATAACATAGGTGGAGGCCATTTTCAATATGTCAGGCACATCTGTCTGCCTGTATCTCGTCTGTTGTTCCTCAAAACCTACATCTGACCTGTTCGGCGGTTCAGTCTTGGGGCATCTTACTGCCTTAACCTCGGTCACGGTTGTCTCTGAAAGCAGAATAATAATCAGTATACTTCTGCCGCAGATATTGAAGCACAATCCGTTGAAAAAATAGTCGCCGCATTCTCGTGACTTCAGTCGTGAGTTAGGCGACTTTTTCCTTGCCAACAGGCGAAACTAATGGTATAATAAGTATATGCAAAAGAGCGAAACAGATAAAATTTCTTCAGACCT